>JBLHVA010000031.1:0-12521 GCA_047630005.1 Candidatus Endobugula sp.
TGGCCGCAGCAATACCGTTATCTAAAGCGTGGCGCACATCCTCACCATCGGTAGACAAAAACAAGTGGCAACCAAAAGCACCTATATATCGATAAGGGCTTTCACCACCCGAAAAGGCAGCACGAGAAATATTAAGCTGATAATGTTGAATAGAATTGAATACACGTAGCCCTGTATCAGCGCTATTACGTGATAACAGAATAATCTCAACACGAGGATGCCCATCACCTAAGCTATTTAGCGCTAGTAGCTTTTCAACTAAAGGGAATGCACTGCCCGGTGTCAGCACCTCATTTTCTCGTTGTATTTGATATTCAGAATAAGCTTTTAAGCCTTCGTTGACATAAACTTGATGACTTTCATCTAGGTTAAATAATGCACGGGATGAAATTGCAATAACCAGCTTATGATCAAATTCTTTTGGCATAACGCCTCTTTTACGACTATTTACTCCGACAATATAGTGTGAAAGTGATTTGAAAATGTATTTTTCAAATCACTTAAACGATATATTGAAGAATCAGATGGCTTTTATTGTGCCTTTTGGCAAGACAGCGTGTAAAGATACTTTTTGGAATTTAAGTTCTACGTTATTAGATACTTCAAGGACCATATAGTCACCTTCGACTTTAGTCACTTTACCTAAGATACCACCGGTCGTTAAGACCTCATCTCCTTTTGCAACGCCCTCAACTAACGACTGCTGCTCTTTTTGACGCTTACGCTGTGGGCGAATAATCATAAAGTACATTAAAATAAACATACCGGCGATCAGTAATAAACCGGAAAAATCTCCACCTAAACCAGATGATGATTCTGCTGCTTGAGCGTGAGCCGAAGGAATGAAAAATGACATGCTAACCTCTTATTATCATTAAAAAATTAAACCACACTCTACCGACTTTCTACATAGCTGGCAATAAATATGGAGGAATTAAAAGAGATTAGAGTGAGAGCATGTAGGCCCGAAGAGGTAATAAGCCGTTTAGGGGATCGTTCTATGAACGTAGTCTTTTTTTCGATCAATATCTTCTAGAGTAGCTGTGATTTAATTTATTACACGTAGTCTCTATAGAGTTTACGGAAGGTACTAGGTGAGAGGTCAGACCAACGCTTAAAGGCATTAGTGAAGCTCGTTCTATCAGAAAAATCCAAATAACGTGATGTAGCTTCAATACTCATCTTTTCAACTAACAAGCAGTTAATTGCACGATTAAAACGAACTCGGTCTCGCAAACCAGCATAATGCACCATCTGAGACTTCAAACGTCTCTGTAAGGTACGTTTCGACATTCCCATGTTTTCAGCAATATACTTGATTCCTAAGGAATCACAGCCAATTCTATTTCGTAACGTCGCCAGTACTTGTCCTGCGGTCCCATGCATGACAGGGATGCGTGCCTGCCCTCGAATTCTATCTAGGTTTTGATAACCGGAATCTAACGCTTTTTCTGCATTATATGCGTTGAACGAAGATGCTGATTGCGCAACGTTTGTCGCCGTGATCATAAGAAACTCCTTTAACATTTACATCAACTACGTCAATAAATAATAAGCGTAGACCACCTGAAATCAACTCATCAATAACCGCTAACGATAGCTTCATTTTTTGCACATAACCTATAAATCAATGACTGTTTACAGAGAAAAATACAGTTTATTAAGTTGACCAACTCAGTTTTATTATATGTATATGAGCAAAAATAAATAGACTTAGGGAGCGCCAAACTTTACCGACAAAGGAGAGAAAAGGAAATGCAACCAAAAAAAAGATGATTTAGGTGACAGAAAGCGTGGCCATGTATTAAAAAAGGCATTTCCTTATGCTCTTTTACATCTAGATCGATTAGTCCAAGTGTTAAACGGTATAGAAGAATTTTTATACTATATATTCATCTAGGCACTCTAAAAGTACATCATGATGGTTACTTGTTTTAAACTTATCCATTATGTGAACTAGTCGCCCTTCTTTATTAATAATAAATGTAGTGCGAACGATACCCATGAACTCTTTACCCATAAATTTCTTTAATGCCCACACACCGTATTTCTCAGCAATGGCATGATTTTCATCACTTAATAAGTCAAAGTTAAGATTCTGTTTGTCTATAAACTTTTGTAGCTTAGCTTCAGGGTCTGGGCTCACCCCCAATACAATCGTATCCCGCGCATCAAGCTCTTTTTGTGTATCACGTATTCCGCAAGCCTGAACAGTACAGCCTGGAGTGGATGCTCTTGGATAAAAATACAGCACAACATTTTTTTTATCAGAAAAATCTTTTAACGCAACTTTTTCGCCCTGTTGATTGGTGAGTGTGAATGTAGGTGCTTTATTGCCTATTTTAGGGTGGCTCATGTGAACGTTCCTTCTTTATGTCGAATATATTAGATATATGAGTGTATTGAACATCGAGAATATTGTAGCAACTCACCATGATCAATTATCGGGTAATTATACGTCCATAAAAAAACGCGAGACCAGCTCGCGTTTTTTATTATTTATTAAACCGCATATCACTTACGGTAATAAATGTGCAACCGCATCACGCTCTTCAGCTAGCTCTTGCTCTGTCGCTTTCATTTTCTCAATAGAGAAGTCATTCAGCTCAACACCCTGCACAATCTCCCAATCACCGTCTTTACATACACAAGGGAATGAGTAGATAAGACCTTCTTGAATACCATAGCTACCATCACTATAAACACCCATGCTAGTCCAATCACCTTCTGGTGTACCTAATGCCCAATCACGCATATGGAAAATAGCCGCATTGGCAGCTGATGCCGCGCTCGATGCTCCACGTGCTGCAATAATCGCCGCACCACGTTGCTGAACCGTTGGAATAAAGTCGCCTTCATACCATGCTTGGTCAATTAAGCTCATCGCTTGCTTACCATCAACTGCAGCGTGAGGAGTGGTTGCCCCAAATAGTTAATTGGGTAATATCGTTAATCGAAGTACCCGTTTTTTGCGCTAACTGAGTCATTGCACGGTTATGATCTAATCGTGTCATCGCCGTAAAATTACGTGGGTTTAAATCAGGGGCGTTACGTTGAGCAATCAACGAATTAGTATTGGCTGGATTACCTACAACCAACACTTTGATATCGCGTGAAGCCGTTTCATTCATGGCTTTACCTTGTGCAGAGAAGATTGCCGCATTCGCTTCTAGCAAATCTTTACGCTCCATGCCTGGCCCACGAGGGCGAGCACCTACCAGCAACGCATAATCTGCATCTTTAAAAGCCACGTTCGCATCATCGGTTGTTACCATGTCCACTAATAATGGAAATGCACAATCATCTAATTCCATCGCGACACCTTTCAGTGCATTTAGTGCTGGTGTAATTTCTAGCATTTGTAGAATAACAGGTTGATCTGCACCTAACATGTCACCAGCGGCGATACGAAATAATAAAGAATAACTAATTTGGCCAGCTGCGCCTGTAATGGTAACTCTAACGGGTGATTTCACACTTTTTCTCCGTGATTTAGGGATAATATTTAGTCGATATGCTCGTGTAATATTATGACGCTTGCAGCGACAATACTACGAACACATATTTAGTTAATCTATGTGTAACTACTCAGCACTGCCTCGTAACTGTTCAGATTGCAGTCAACATTGTGCTGAGCAAGGCGAAAAATGTGAGTTTACAAGTGTAAATAATCATTTTTTAACGCAGTTCAGCGCGATTTTGACTGTGAGCTGAGTAGTTACATCTATGTTTGCTTCATGAACCTCTGATCAAGCCTGCATTATAAAGTGTTTTGGCGTAATTTCATCACTCTTTAACGAATCAATGTATTCAACACCCTGATAATTTACTCTAGTCAAACACTCTATATTATTCAAACACTTATAAACAAAGTGTTTGATACCGTGAATCTAATGCGGCATAAAGCTCTTCTTTAAAGTCATTCGCAGACGTATCAATCGTGTTGACCAATTCTACAAGATGCTCGTTATCTTCTTTACCACCCCATAGCTTATGATAAGTGCCCTCTTTGTAGCCGTGATCTTGACGAAAAAAGTTTAGGACATTTTTGCCAACATAACCTGTATACAGCTCATCAAAAGACATACCTGATGCAGTTAACATACGGGTAAATTTTGCAATACAGAACGTCTTCGATACCAACATGTCACCAGCAAATAGCTCTACTGATTCTAGAAAATCATCCGCAAGCTCTTTTTTAAGTGCAGATGATAATTGCTCCTCTATCATTGTGGCTGATGTATTATTAACCAACAACATACTTAAACCAAAATGCCATATATCAATCACCTCTAATTTTACCTGGTCGATATCTGGCGTTTGCTTCTTCCACCACTTCCAACCGTAGTGATCCATCAATTCTGCGCACTCAATCCAAATGGCACGGTACCATTCAAACCCCTGTTGTCGCCAGTCAGAATGTACCCTTGTATTCATCGCATTTTGTAAATCTAACATTACTTGAATCTGTGTCTGCACCTTACCGCGCCTCGCTTTTTATACTGTTCTTTTTCAAAGCTTATTATATCAAGCTTGCTGATAAAACTCGTTGTTAACATTATATTTGGCGAGTTTATCATGCTTCGATAAACGATGTTATGGGCCAAACTTAGGTTTCTCTCAGATGTCATATTATTGTCATGAAAACCGGCTATGGTGCAGTAAATCTTAGGATAGATAACAGCAAGGCCACTGCTTATGCGACTACTACAACTAATACATTCCGCTGACTTACACACCTTTGATTGGTGTTTAAAACGAAAACACCATCAGCACATGGTCTCAGCAAGCCGCTGGATATCACGTACAGCAGATGGTTATTTATATGTTTTTGCAGCATTATTGGTTTGTTATTTTTCTCGCTGGGATATTTTACAAATCATTGCATACGCATTTGTCACAGAACGTATTGCTTACTTTTGCCTCAAAAACAAACTCAAACGTAACCGCCCTCCTCAGGCTATTCCCGGTTATCAAAGTATTATTAAACCATCGGATCAATTCAGCTTTCCGTCCGGTCACACATCCGCCGCTTTTTTAGTGGCGACGATAGGTATTGCATACGATCCTATGTATTGGCTATTG
This sequence comes from Candidatus Endobugula sp., assembly GCA_047630005.1. Classification (GTDB taxonomy): domain Bacteria; phylum Pseudomonadota; class Gammaproteobacteria; order Pseudomonadales; family Cellvibrionaceae; genus Endobugula. Next base: position 5,086 of record JBLHVA010000031.1, read on the forward strand.
TTAATGGTATGGGCGCCATTGGTGGGCATCTCCCGTGTCATGCTAGGCGTTCATTTTCCTACGGATATTCTTGCTGGCAGTCTCTTAGGGTTTCTTATCGCCCAGCTTTGTTTGTATTGTTTATTGCCATCATTCTCCGCGCTTTAAAATACTCATGCCGTATCCTCATCATTTCTATTAGAAGGAGCCACACATGAAAATACTCTATGGTGTACAAGGTACCGGCAATGGCCATATCTCTCGCGCGCGAGCGATGGATAAAGCGCTGAAAGCTACGCCAAATATCCATATCGATTATTTATTCAGCGGGCGTGAACGTGAGCAATTTTTGGGCATGTCACAGTTTGGAGAATTTGCTTGTCGCTCAGGTTTAACCTTTATTACCCGATCAGGGAAAATAAGCCTTATCGAGACACTGACAAAAAATAATATTTACCAGTTATGGAAAGACATAAATACACTTGATCTCAGCCAGTACGATTTAGTGATATCCGACTTTGAACCCATTACCGCATGGGCAGCAAAACGACAAAAAGTCCGCTCGCTAGCTATTGGGCATCAATACGCTTTTTTACACGATATCCCTAAGCAAGGTAATAATATATTTACCGATGCCATAATGAAATACTTTGCCCCTACAGATAAACATATCGGTTTACATTGGCATCACTTTAATCAAACCATAATGCCACCAATTATTGATCTAGATCATCTCCCGTCGGAAACAACAGACAATAAAATCGTGGTTTATTTGGGGTTTGAAAAAACCGAAGCAGTGATTCAACTCTTACAGTCATTTACCGAAGATGAATTCTTTATTTATAGCCCATCAATTAAACAGAAAAGCACACAAGGCCATTTACACTTACACCCCATTGACCATGATGGCTTTAAGCATGATTTACATTCTTGTAATGGCGTTATAACGAATGCAGGTTTTGAATTAGCGAGTGAAGCAATTAGCTTAGGGAAAAAAATTCTGGTCAAGCCGTTAATCGGCCAAATGGAACAACTCTCTAATGCCTTTGCCCTAGAGAATCTTGGATTAGGTATGTCAATGCCGATACTCGATCATGACATCGTCAAAGAATGGCTAGAGAATTTTGACGGCAAGCAAGTGAATTACCCTGATGTGCCTGCCGCACTGGCGGAATGGATAAGCAACGGTATGACACTAGACACTAAACAGCTCGCAAAAGACTTATGGAAAAAAACGCATTCATCTGACATTAGCGGTTTTGCAAACTGGCCTTAGCTTTAGGAAAAAGGCGATAAAAGTTAGCGGTTGTGATCTCGGCTAGCTCCTCAAATGAAACCCCTTTAAGCTCCGCTATATATTCCGCCACATCTCGCACATATTGCGGCTCATTAGGTTTACCACGGTGAGGCACCGGCGCCAAGTAAGGAGAATCCGTTTCGACTAACAAGCGATCCATCGGAATTTGTCTTACTACATCGCGCAACTCATCGGCTTTTTTAAACGTCACAATACCCGATATCGAGATCATATAATTCATATCAATGGCTTGCTTTGCCATCTCCCAACTTTCAGTAAAACAATGTAGTACACCGGCCGACGTCTCACTGCCATGTTCGTTAATCAACCGTAACGTATCTTCTCTTGCATCTCGGGTATGCACAATAACCGGGAGCTGCGCTTTAGCCGCCGCCTGTAAATGAACAATAAAGCTTTCTTGCTGTATTGGCTTATCGTCTTGACTGTAATAATAATCTAACCCCGACTCCCCCAAGGCAACTACTTTAGGATGCTTAGACCATTCAATCAGATCATTTTCAGTCGCCAAACCCTCTTTTACATCTAACGGATGTACACCTACAGAAGAAACCACTTGCGGGTACTGTTCTGCAATTTCAACAACCGCTTCCCGGTTATTTACGCTGATACCCACGCATAATAACTGCTGTACACCACGCGCCAATGCAGCATCAATAGCGGAGGATAATTGGTTATCGTGAGCATCTAGGTTTAATCGATCAAGATGACAATGAGAATCTACTAGCATAAGAATACTTACAAATAAGAAGGGTTAGATAAGTAGAGCACTAAGATGACTCTATCAATAAAGATATCATTCAAAGCGTTGAGTGGGCTACACCCATTCAACCACCGTTACATCGTATGCGTTGGTCGATCCGATTGTAAAACACCCACTAAGTGTTTCTCAATGACATCCACCACATGCGCTTCATTTTCGGCAAACTGTACACCAATACCTGCCGTACGATTACCTTGGGCACCACTCGGCGTTAGCCAAATAACCTTTCCTGAAATAGGAATTTTATCTACTTCGTCAATTAACGCCAACAGCACAAAGACTTCATCACCCATACGGTATTTTTTTTTCGTGGGAATAAATAAGCCGCCATTTTCAACATAAGGCATGTATGCCGCATGAAGATTCGCAACATCTTTAATCGATAGAGATAAAATGCCCTGACCTGCACCACCAATACTGAATCCACTCATCGTTATATTCTCTTACTTTTTCGTGTTTTTTTTCTTAAATCAAAAATTTTTAAACTAGTGATTTAAGAACGCTGCACAATCACCTGCCAATCTAACAATAGCTCTTCCACTAAGAGCTGCATATTCGGATTAGCACCGTTTAACTGCTGTTGGCGTAATGCTAATAGTTTATCACTAAATTTACATAACCATTGTTTATTAAACCCTTGTCCCGACTGTAATATTCGAGCAACTCCCTGACTCACACTTAAACCATTTCGGTTCTCATTATTGTCGCTATCAGATGAGAAATCTTTTATCGTTGCTTCGGCCAATATACTGTGAATCAACTGCAACCACCACTCGGTCATATGATTAATACTTAGCGGAAGCCAGTGGCTAGCCATACTCACATCAGGTGAATCGGGTGCTGTTGATGGGTTAGATAAACGTTCTAAGGTATTAATAAATATCGTTAAGTGATCGAGATAATCACCCTCCACCATATTCTTCGCTATCAGTGGTGCGCCACCCGATAACCGCAGTAAAGTACTCGCATCTTCAACTTGCAGCTTATGCAACCACTCAAGAGCAACTGCTGTACTGGGCGATGCCAGTGGTAATAATTGGCAACGGCTACGGATAGTCGCCATTACCCCACTCAATACATGCGTCACTAAAATCAATATAGTATCGCCTGCCGGTTCTTCTAGGCTTTTTAATAAGGCGTTGGCAGAATTGATATTCAACTGTTCCACTGGGCCCAATAAAACGACTTTTTTACCACCCTGCTGTGAGGTTTTAGCGATATAACTTGATAGGTTTCGCACTTGGTCAATTTTAATCGCCTTACCTGGCTCATCAGGTATACACCATTTTTTATCAGGATGCGTACCAGCCAATCGCAATTGACAACTACGACATTGGCCACAAGCTAAATCCGCTTTTGGTGTAAGGCACAACAAGTAGTCCGCCAACGATTCTGCAAAATGCCATTTACCAATACCTTGCTGACCAGACAACAAAACCGCATGAGGGGTTTTATCCTGAGCAATTTGCTGCTGTATTCGTTGCCATGCTTGCTGTTGCCAAGGATAAGGAATAGAAGAGGTATCAGTATCTACAGTCATGTGCTTATTATTCAATTACGTGTCCAGATCATTTATTCGCGCTATGTATTCGACTTTGCCTATAACTCAGATATAGACATCAATATTCGCTGCATATGCTACCATTTTATGCCTTTGGCTTATATGATTAACACCGCCTACCGCTCTTTATCGGATATCCATACCCTCGTGCAAAGTATCGTTGTACTCTACGAAGACCCACATCTATTAATTGTTGATAAACCTGCTGGGTTACTCACCGTACCGGGACGCGGCCCAGACAAACAAGACTGCCTAATACATCGCATCGTGGGTCACGACAGCGCTAAACTCAACACCGATCACAACACTACTGACAAACATTGGGAAACCGCACGTATTATTCATCGCTTAGATATGGCAACCTCAGGCATTATAGTCATTGCCCTAAACCACCCTGCACAAGCAGCGATGGGGAAACTCTTTGCAGAACGACACATTCATAAAACCTATACGGCTATCGTGGAAGGAAAAGTTGAAACACCTGCCACAATAGAGCTTCCTCTCATTTGCGATTGGGATAACCGTCCCAAGCAAAAAGTCGACCACGAGCATGGTAAATACGCTAAGACAGACCTCTCGCTGATTCATTACTGTGAAAAAAAACATACCAGCAGAGTGGCGCTAACACCATTAACCGGCCGCTCCCATCAACTTCGTGTCCACATGCTTGCGCTAGGTCATCCAATATTAGGGGATTTTTTTTATGCCCCCGAAAGAATAAAAAGCAAAAGCAAACGACTGTTATTACATGCCGATACCATCCGTTTTATTCACCCCGTGACACAAGAAAAATTATGTATTCAATCTCCAGTGCCTTTTTAGCAAGCACATTTATACTAGCAATAAGCCCACCTATTTTATGCTAATCATTTAGTTTAATTAATTACAACATCATGTCTATTAGCCCTGCTTCTCAGATATAGACATTTCACAGCTCCTCATCACCGACTGAACTTATAAGCTCAATCCTGTCTGATTACGTGAAAACAATAAACCAGATAGGTCACACTATGGATACACTTCAATTACTCGCCAGTCAAATCATTCAATGGAGCGCACTAACGCTGCTCTTTATAGTGGGTCTAGGTATTATCTACATCGCTGTTATTTATGTGATTGATAAAACACAGACAGAACAAACCATCCGTCGCAACTATCCTGTAGTAGGCCGCTTTCGTTATATTTTTGAACATGCCGGTGAATTTTTTCGCCAATACTTTTTTGCAATGGACCGCGAAGAACTACCTTTCAACCGCGCAGATCGTTCATGGGTATACCGCGCAGCAAAGAAAGTAGATACCACCATTGCATTTGGCTCAACACGTCCTTTGAATATTCAAGGCGACCCCATTTTTATCAACTGCCCTTTCCCCACCCTCGACAAAGATGTTATGCCATCCCAAGATATCACCATTGGCGAGGGCTTTGCCGACACTCCTTATACCACCAACTCTATTATCAATATTTCTGGCATGAGCTTTGGTGCAATATCGAAACCTGCTGTGCGCGCATTATCAAAAGGCGCGAAAGCTGCAGGAATATGGATGAATACAGGCGAAGGCGGCTTATCACCCTATCACCTAGAAGGCGGCTGCGATATTGTCTATCAAATAGGCACAGCCAAATATGGCGTACGTACAAAAGAGGGGGAATTGTCCGATGACAAGCTTCAAGACGTCGCAAAACACCCTCAAGTTAAAATGTTTGAAATCAAAATGAGTCAAGGTGCAAAACCGGGTAAAGGCGGCATACTCCCCGGTGGTAAAGTCACCCAAGAAATTGCCGCTATTCGAGGTATTAACATTGGCGAAGATTCAATAAGCCCCAACGGCCACGAGGATATAACTTCTGTAGACGATCTACTTGACATGATTGAACGAGTGAGAAAAGTCACCGGAAAACCCGTTGGCTTTAAGACGGTTGTTGGTCATTTACATTTTTTTAGTGAGTTGTGTGAAAAAATCCATGAGCGTGGTTTTCAAAGCGCACCCGACTTTATTACCCTAGACAGTGCCGACGGCGGTACTGGCGCAGCACCTCAACCCTTAATGGATTACATGGGGATGGATATTCAAGAAAGCTTACCATTGGTTATTGATACCCTCACATCTTATGGCTTGCGCGGCAGAATTAAAATTATTGCTTCAGGTAAGTTATTAGTCCCAGGGAAAATTGCTTGGGCCTTGGCTGCAGGTGCCGATTTCATCACCTCCGCCAGAGGTTTTATGTTCGCATTGGGTTGTATACAAGCCTTGCAATGCAACAAAAACACCTGCCCTACGGGTATCACCACACACAAAAAATCATTACAAGAAGGCTTAGTACCGGAAGATAAGGCTAAAAGGGTCGCCAACTACGCCAATAAAGTACTCTACGGCGTCGGGCTCATCGCACACTCCTGTGGCGTAAAAGAACCTCGCGCACTCAACCGAAAACACGTGCGTATTATTCAGCACAATGGCCGCTCCACCCCTTTTGAAGAGGTATACCCTACGCCCAGTGTAAAAACGGAATATGTGAAGGTAGTAGAAAAAAATTAACCACTATTAATTAACATTACAGCGAAGCAAGCAACAGAAAGTATTAACCGGTTTCTAACGCGTAGAATCAAAAAAGCCCCGCTAGTAAACTAGCGGGGCTTTTGAATATGGCGGACCGGACGGGACTCGAACCCGCGACCTCCGGCGTGACAGGCCGGCATTCTAACCAGCTGAACTACCGGTCCGTAGAATGTACTCTTTCGAGTGATACATCATTTCGCATTTGGTGGGTGGTACAGGGATCGAACCTGTGACCTACGCCTTGTAAGGGCGCCGCTCTCCCAGCTGAGCTAACCACCCCCTGTGCGAGAGCTGCGCATTCTACCCGAATCAGTCGCCTTGTCAAACGATTTCAGGTAAGTTTTCACTGTAAACAAAAAAAACTTCTTCTGAGTGATAATCCATAGAAATTCACCTCTGCATCACACCCGCCAATACACCTCACAGCAACTAAAATACCTGCTCAACTATTCATTTATTTCCGCATATACGGATAAAATCATACCTACAGCACTCATCAGTAGACGCTACAAAGGAAATACGACTATCATTACCTCTATGATCCATCAGCAGCCAGTGCTGGAACGCCTAACAATAAGACAACAGATTATGAAGACACTCCTTTTCGTTTTAACAACGAGTCTATTTTTGACAGCGACGACTGCTCAGGCACAAACAAGCACTCACTTCGCCATCAATCACATTCACATCGCTTTACTTATCAGCTTAGGCCTATCAGTGCTTGGGATTTTTCTCTCTGCCTACCTACTCCATAGAAAAACCAAAGTGGTGAAACGTAAAGAACAAGCATTAGATGAGTATTACACACAACTAACAGAGCAATCTGCCGAACGAAATGACAAAATCTACCAAATAAACAACCAGCTTTACGAAGAAATTGCCAAGCAAGAAGATACTGAAGCGCTTCTATTGGAAGCAAGAAATTACCTAGATAGTATTATCAACTCCATGCCTTCAATCCTCATTGGTATCGATCGAGAAGGACTCATTACTCACTGGAATCATGCTACGCAAGAAAAAACCCAAATTACCCACGAGCAAGCATTAGGAAAACACTTCCAAACATTAATTGATGAGCCTGACATCAGCATGAGTCTCATTACCGCGGCTATTGATAAGAAAAAACCGCAAAAGTTAGAAGCCATACAAGAAGGCCATGGCAGCAATGCCAAGTTTAAAGACATCACTATTTACCCAGTGACCACGATAGATATAGAAAGTGCCGTTATTCGCATTGATGATATTACCAATCGAGTG
>JBLHVA010000032.1:0-12348 GCA_047630005.1 Candidatus Endobugula sp.
CAGCGACATAATCATTCATAAAGAATGATTATGTCGCTGCAAATGAGTTCGGTTTATAGGTTCGACTTAATAAATTCTTCTAGCTCAGGCTTGGATAATGCACCAACAGTTTGTGCTTCCATATTGCCATTTTTAAATATCATTAAGGTTGGAATACCGCGAATACCAAATTTAGCCGGAGTCTCTTTGTTGCCGTCGACGTCCATTTTACAAATAGTGAGCTTGCCCGCATATTCACCCGCCAGCTGGTCAAGAACTGGAGCAATCATTTTGCATGGTCCGCACCACGCAGCCCAAAAGTCGACTAAGACAGGTCCGTCGGCTGCTAATACATCTTGGTCAAAGCTCGCATCTGTTACGTGAGTCATTGCGTCGCTCATAATGAACTTCTCCAGTGTGTCGTGTTATATCAATAATTTAAGTGATGTTACTGCAGCAATGGCAAAAGCACTTGCTTCAATATTTGTTAGGTCAAGGATAATAAGGATTGTTGCCTCAATAGACAAGTGTAGATGGCATTAAAGTACGCTTAAACGGGTGCGGGAGCACAATTATTGAGCGAGCTTGCTCAATAATTGATGCTGAGGTCCACTTTCAGGCTCGTTTATCTGTTGTTGGTAGTTGCCGTCGCTTTGTAATATCCAGCTCTGACACGAATCATGTAAATAACATTCCAATTCATCGAGAATACGTTTCTTCATTGAGTTTTTTTCAATAGGGAACCCGGTTTCTACACGGCGATGAAGATTACGCTCCATCAAGTCTGCGCTAGAGCAGTAGACGGTCGGTGTTGAATTTTTGAAGTAGTACACCCGTGAATGCTCAAGGAAGCGACCAATAATAGAGCGAACACGAATGTTATCTGAAATTCCCGCTATCCCAGGACGTAAGCAACACATGCCCCGTATAATGAGGTCAACACTAACGCCCGCTTGTGATGCCTTATAGAGTGCCTGAATAATCTTCGGCTCTGTTAGGCCATTGGCTTTTAGTATGATGCGCGCATCACCACCGTTCTTGGCGATGTATGTTTCTTGCTTGATCAGCTCGAGGATTTTTTCTTTCAGGTTGAATGGCGCATTGAGCACCTTCACAATTTTTTCGGTTTTGCCCATGCCTGTCAACTGGTGGAACATGCGGTGTACATCCTCTGCCATTTGGGGATCGGCGGAGAGCAAAGAGTAATCCGTATAGATGCGAGCTGTGCCTGCATGATAATTGCCGGTGCCTAGGTGTATGTAACGAATTAATTTATCGTTTTCACGGCGTACCACTAAGCTCATTTTAGCGTGGGTTTTATAACCGACAACACCGTATACCACCAGTGCCCCTGCTTCTTGTAGCAGGGCAGCTAAATCGAGATTGTCTTCTTCGTCAAAGCGAGCGCGCAACTCGACTACTGCTGTGACTTCTTTTCCGTTTCTTGCGGCTTCTACCAGTGCGCCCACAATAGGAGACTGGCTACCCGTGCGATACAGTGTTTGCTTTATCGCAATCACATTAGGGTCTTTAGCGGCTTCCTGTAAGAAGTGAATAACTGGCGCAAAAGACTCATAAGGGTGAAGAAGGAGCTGGTCTTTCTTCGAGACGGTTTCAAAGATAGAGTCTTTCGTGCCCAGCCCTCTCGGTATAGCGGGCGTCATCGGCGGGTATAGCAGTTCGCTACGAGTAACAATATCCATCACATCCATCATGCGATGTAGATTCACTGGCCCATGCACCTGATAAAGCTCTTCCTTCGTCAAACCGGCTTCTTGTAGTAAAAGGTGGATTAATTCTTCGGGGCAGTTGTCGGCGACTTCTAGGCGTACTGCACGGCCAAAGCGTCGTGAATGCAAGCCGCCACGTAGCGCAAGGGCAAGATCTTTGGCGTCTTCATTGACGTTTAAATCGGCGTTTCGGGTAATACGAAATTGATAGCAGCCCTTTACCTTCATGCCGGGGAAGAGTTTGTGAGCGTTGGCGTGAATCATTGACGACAAAAACACTAGGCAGGTTTGGTCGTTAGATAGTTCCTCTGGCAGCTCTACTAAACGAGGAAGCGAGCGGGGCGCGGGTATAATCGCAAGGCCAGTGTCTCGCCCAAAAGCATCTTTTCCTTCGAGTGAGACGATAAAGTTGAGGCTTTTATTCACCAGTCGCGGAAACGGGTGTGCTGGGTCAAGGCCAATAGGGCTAATAACCGGTAGTACTTCGCGTTTTATATAGTCTTCAATCCATTTTCCCTGCTCGGGTGTCCACATGTCGCGCGTTAAGAAAAGTATGTTCTCTTCAGCGAGTGCAGGCAGTAGAGCGTTATTTAATGCATCATATTGTCGCGTAATCATTTCGCGACAGCGTTCACTAATGGTTTGCAGTACATCCTTAGGATGCATGCCATCAATGTCAATTAGCTCACTTTGTAGGAGCAATCGCTGTTGTATGCCCGCAACGCGTATTTCGAAAAACTCATCAAGGTTCGAGCTAAAAATCAACAAGAACCGCAAACGCTCTAATAGGGGGTGACTAGTATCGAGTGCTTGTGCAAGCACTCTTTCATTAAATGCGAGATGGCTTAGCTCTCTATTGAAATAATATTCAGGACTACTTAAGTCAATCACGTCATCGTTATTGGGGGTTGGTTTGATAGGGTCGTCGGCTTCATTCATGTGGTTACATCTTCTTTTAATGCAATTAGGCTACACTACTATAAGTCATTAATATGACAGTTTTGTGGTCGCTTATAGAGGCTCGTTCCTTTCATTTCATACACGATGCGCTGTAGTGGAATATGGGTAGAGATCTATATAAAGTATAGGTGAGTTTTTCGAGAAGTGACTAGCCTTTTCATGCTTACGTTTTCTTTGTATGGATCAATTCCATTGCTTTATATTTTTCCTTCTCTCCTGCGGAACTTCGCTCGCTATAGCCCTTCTAAGCTGCGATGATTACCCCCTTCTTTTATTGGTTACAGTAGATTCTTTATATGTCGGTTAAAAAAGTTATAGTCTTTATTCTTGTGCTTGCCATGGTTGGCGCTTTCTTTTGGTTTGATGGCACCCAGTATTGGTCGCTGTCCTTGTTTCAGCAATGGTTTGCAGAAGACCCTTGGCGTGCAGCAGGTATTTATTTTGCTCTCTATGTCGCAGTAGCAGCCTTGTCCTTGCCGGGTGCGGCGATAATCACCTTGTTAGGTGGTGCTGTCTTTGGCTTGTGGTGGGGTGTTTTACTGGTCTCCTTTGCCAGCAGTATCGGCGCCACACTATCGTTTTTAGTTGCTCGTACTTTATTTGCGGATACGGTGAATAAAAAGTTTGGCCGTTATTTGGAATCGATTAATCGGGGGGTTGAGCGCGATGGTGCGTTTTATTTGTTCACCCTACGCTTGATACCGGCTGTTCCGTTTGTGGTAGTGAATTTGGTGTTCGGTCTGACTAAAATTAAGACCGCAACATTTTATTGGGTGAGCCAATTAGGTATGCTAATTGGCACTGTGGTGTTTGTGAACGCAGGTGCGCAGCTGGGTGCTGTCGAAGAGCTAAGCGTTAAAGGCATTTTAACGCCACAGATAGTAGGTGCTTTTATTGCTTTAGCCATTTTCCCTTTCCTTATTCGCATGGCGATCGATAAATACCGCCATTACGCAGCATATAAACCGTATACCAAACCTGATACTTTTGATGCCAACCTCATTGTTGTGGGCGCGGGTAGTGCAGGTTTAGTCAGCTCGTATATTGCCGCAGCGGTTAAAGCGAAAGTGATCTTAGTAGAAAAACATAAAATGGGCGGCGATTGTTTAAATACCGGTTGTGTACCTAGTAAGGCGCTTATCCGTTCCGCAAAAGCCAATCATTTAATTAAGCATGCAGATATTTTTGGTATCGAAAATGCTAGCGGTACGGTCAATTTAGACAAAGTATTTAAGCGAGTTAATCAAGTGGTAAGTGATATCGAGCCACATGATTCGATTGAGCGTTACACTAAGCTAGGCGTGGAGTGTGTGCAGGGAGATGCGACGTTAGTCTCTCCATATGGTGTGATGGTGAATGGCAAAGTTATTACCGCTAAAAACATTATTATTGCCAGTGGCGCCAGACCGTTTGTTCCCCCTATTCCGGGGTTAGATCAAATAGATGCCTTAACTTCAGATACTTTGTGGTCACTAACCGATTATCCTAAACGCTTGTTAATTATGGGCGGCGGCCCTATTGGTTGTGAGCTGGCGCAGTCGTTTCAGCGCTTAGGTATCGAAGTAACCTTAGTGGATATGGCAAAACGTCTAATGCCAAGGGAAGATGAGGATGTATCTGAATACATTTTAGAGTGTTTTCAGCAAGAAGGCGTTCGCGTATTATTAAACCAGCAGATAGTCGGCTTCGAAAAGAATGAGCAGGGTATCGTAGCGAGTTTACGCAATGGCAGCGGACAGCAAACGGTTGAGTGTGATCGTGTGTTAGTCGCGGTAGGACGTAAAGCAAATACCGAGGGCTTCGGCTTGGAATCCCTAGGGATAGAAGTCAGCAAACAAGGCACTATTGTTGTGGATGATTATCTACGGACTCGCTTCCCTAACATTTATGCTTGTGGCGACGTGGCTGGTCCGTACCAGTTCACCCATACCGCCGCGCATCAAGCATGGTATGCCAGTGTGAATGCTTTGTTTGGTAAGCTGAAGAAATTCCGAGTTGACTATAAGGTCATTCCTTGGGCAACCTTTACCGATCCCGAAGTAGCGAGAGTTGGTTTGAGCGAAACCGAAGCACAAGAAAAAGGCATCGAATACGAAGTCACACGATACGACATCGATGATTTAGATCGCGCCATTGCAGATAGTGATGCAAGAGGTTTCGTAAAAGTATTGACACCAAAAGGCGGCAGTGATCGCATTCTGGGTTGTACGATAGTGGGTGCTCATGGGGGTGAACTGATTACCGAATTTGTGACCGCAATGAAACACAATCTAGGGCTTAATAAAATATTAGGCACGATACATATTTACCCCACTATGAGTGAAGCTAATAAGTATGTTGCGGGGGAATGGAAGCGGGCCCATGTGTCGCCATGGACGATGAAGTTGCTAGAAAAGTTTCATCGCTGGATGCGATAACAAGCTATTTGGGAATAAGGCAATATTCTTCTAGGTTTACTTTGCCAGTATAATTTGTAGAGGCGTTCTGGCTTTATTAAATAAAGTGATTACAATGCCTGTTTTTTATATCAAGCTGTAGTTGAAAGCTTGCACGATGACTTGAGAGACAGTCAGAAAAAAGGTTAGGAAGAGTTATGGCGTTAGCGAAACGTATTATCCCCTGTCTTGATGTTGATAGTGGACGCGTAGTGAAAGGGGTGCAATTTGTCGACATCCGCGATGCAGGTGATCCTGTAGAAGTAGCGAAACGTTACAACGAGCAAGGTGCAGACGAGATCACCTTTTTAGATATTACGGCGACACACGAAGGTCGCGAGACGACAGTGCATACCGTAGAGCGTATCGCCAGTGAAGTATTTATTCCGTTAACATTTGGCGGTGGTATTCGCACCGTTGATGATATTCGTACCATGCTTAACGCCGGAGCGGATAAAGTAGGCATTAATTCTGCAGCGGTCTTTAACCCAGAGTTTGTTAAAGAAGCGTCAAGTCGATTTGGCGCGCAATGTATTGTCGTAGCAATTGATGCGAAGCAAGTGAGTGAAGAAGGCGAAAAAAAACGTTGGGAGATTTTTACTCACGGAGGTAGAAAGCCAACCGGTATCGATGCTATCGAGTGGGCCATTAAAATGGCTGATTATGGCGCAGGTGAAATATTGTTAACCAGCATGGATCAAGACGGTACGAAAAATGGTTTTGATCTTTTGTTAACACGAGCGATTAGTGATGCAGTTCCTATTCCTGTTATTGCATCTGGTGGCGTAGGCAACTTACAGCACCTTGTTGATGGCGTAAACGACGGTGGTGCGGATGCCGTATTAGCCGCTAGTATTTTCCATTTTGGCGAACACAGCGTACCAGAAGCAAAGGCGTATATGAAAAACGCCGGAATAGAGGTGCGTGAATAAAAAACGGTTCAGTAATAGAACCCAAAAGGCCGCTTCTATTGGTATAAAAGCGGCCTTTTGGTTTTATATATTAGGTTTTACAATTATTTTAATTAAGCAACTTTGATGTAGTTCGTCACGCGAGAGACGATCTCTGGTTGTGAGCCTTCCAAAAAGTTTATAAAACTTTTTGCACCAACGGCAGCTTCGCCACGAGTATCAAAAGGACCGATATCCATGCCTTCACGGGTTCTGAAGTACCAGTAGTTGTCTTGTGTGAAAAGGCGATCAGTGCGTGCAGGTACGTCTATTTGTTCGTCTTTTCGTGCTTGTAATTTAATGTAGGTGGTTATTTTAGTCACGACATCCTCATGAGCTTGTCGTAAGAATCCAAGAAAGCCGTTAAAGCCGGTTTCTGCTTCTTCTTTTGTGTCAAATGGGCCAATATCTAGGCCTTCGCGGGTTCTAAAGTACCAGTAAGATTCTTGTTGGAAAAATCGATCAGAGCTAGAAAAAGTAAGCCTTTTCCCAACTTCTCCGTGACGTCGGCTTTTGTCGCTATTGTTATCGTCTATATTCATGCCCATATACCTAAAATAAAACATCTACCAAACAATGGATACTTAAAAAATTGGCACGCTACTCTACGAACTTGTATTTTAAGTACACAAAGACAATACCACTATAGTAGAGAAAATGAATTATTTCGTTATTTTTTGTGTGATGGCGCTCACATTTTTAGACGTTTTAGATGATGTTTGATGCGGAGAAAAATATTTTACGAGTTCTGATGCCGGTATAAGCGATATTCCTGCATCGTGGAGTTTGGCTAAGTTTTTGGATAAATACCGTACGGTTTCGGGGTAAGGGTGGGCAATAGCCACGGCATAGCCCTGACGCTTTGCTGTGGTAATGAGGAGTGTAAACTGTTTGTCTATAAAGTCCTCATTGGGTTCGTGGTCTAGAAACACATCTCTTTTTAGTGAAGGTATGTCGTATTGTTGGGCTACGTCCCAGGCAATGCTTTGGGCTGATGTGCGACTATCGATAAAGTACAGTTGACGCTGTTTGAGTGATTGCATCACCCATGACATAGGTTGGCTTCTTTGTGTCAGTAAGCTACCCATATGGTTGTTAAGGCCTTTCACGTTGGGTAATGAATCAAGCGATTGATTGAGTGCCTGTTTAAAGTCACTTTCCAGCATGGATTCAGTTAAGCCATTTCTTCCTAATGCATTATGGTTAATCGCGCTCATGGGCGCATGAAGCATGATTTCCTTATTGTTTTTTTGAGCTTCTTGAGCAAAAAACTGTGCCTTGGGGCTATGAGGAATGATGGCGTAGGTGATGGCACCCGGTAGTTGCATGGCTTTTAGGCCTTGTTCATAGTTGTATCCCAGGTCGTCGATAATAATGGCGACACTCGTTTTATAAGCCGTCTTTATTGGGAAGGGTGAGGGAATAGGATTGTTTGGTACTACGGAATGTGGCTTGTGTGCATCGGCCTTCAGTGGCGGGGTATTTTCGTAGAACGGTATCTCTACGATGCTTGATGTCGTTTTGATTTCGATAAGTTCGGATAATGTGGCGTCGTATTCGCTAGCGTTTAGGTGGGCAGTATAAAAACTTAGGGCTGTAAAAAATATGGTCAATAAGATAGTTCGCTTGGCATATAGACAGTGATGTAAGTACAACGACAGCTTCCTTTGAAATAATAGCGGGCTTTGATTGTGCTAATTGAACACCATCAAAGTAGGCAATGGATGATGAGATGAGAGCTTATAGTGATGGTTTTTGAGTTAATATCGCCAAGCCTTTCAATAAATTAATGGCTTCAAAGAGTTGATTGTCTTTTATTGTTGGCGCATTTGGCGATGTGTTTGTTTCTACGCCCGTTACTGTACTGGTGTCACCTGAGGTGTTTTTTAAGTGCCCGCTAAGGCTGGCTTCACTCAGTTGCTCGCTAGTTGTAATGGCGGTAATGGTCGCCGGTTCTACGATAATGTCGGGTGTTATACCTTGTGCTTGAATTGAGCGTCCGTTGGGTGTGAAGTAGCGGGCAGTGGTGAGTTTAATCCCCTTTTTATCGCCAACAGGTAAGATAGTTTGTACTGAGCCTTTGCCAAAGCTGCGTGTCCCCATGATCACTGCACGTCGATGATCTTGTAGTGCGCCAGCCACAATCTCTGATGCCGAAGCGGAGCCACCGTTAATTAACACAACCACGGGTAAGCCGTCGGTTTCGTCGCCTTCGGTAGCGCTGAAGCTAATGTTGCTAGAGTCTAGTCTGCCTTGTGTATAAACCACTGTGCCGCTATTAATGAGAGCATCAACGACTTGTACTGATGATTGTAAAATTCCGCCGGGGTTGTTGCGTAAGTCAATAATAAATCCGTTAAGTGTGGGGGTGTCGCTACGTAATTTTTGAATGCTGGTAACAAAGTCGTTACCTGTTTCCGATTGAAACTGTGCAATACGCACATAACCAATATTGTCTTCAATGACACGGTGACGAATACTAATAGACTTAATAATGTCACGAGTAATGGTGACTTCTACCGGCTCTTCAACATTTTCACGGATAATGGTGAAGACAACAGTAGAGCCAATAGGGCCACGAATTTTCTTGGCTGCATCGCTGACAGAGAGGCCTTGTATGGACTTCTGATCCACTTCGATGATGATGTCACCCGCTTGTAGGCCCGCTTTTTCTGCCGGCGAGCCATCGATAGGGGAAATGACTTTGATAAAGCCATCTTCATTACTCATTTCGATGCCAATACCGGTGAATTCACCTTTAGTGGATTCTTGTAATTGTTCAAATGAAGAGGCATCCAGATAGGCTGAATGGGGGTCCATCTCGCCTAACATACCCTTAATCGCATTTTCCAGTAACTGTTGGTCGCTAATAGGCTCTACGTAAGAGCGCCGAATATGATCAAAGATTAGCGTAAATAAGCGTAGCTCTTTCAGAGGTAATGCTGTCGATTCGGTTACGGGCTCGTCCGCAATGGTATCCTCAGATTGTGCGCTACTGATGGTGGTTAAGAATAGAGCCGTTGCGAATACTGCTAACGGTAATAAAATGGATTTATACTTCATCCTGTTGTGCCTCGATCATCAAATGAGTTTGTTGTTAATACTCTGTAGCCTTCTCGCATATTTATACGCTTTTATGACGGTCTGGGTGTAGTTACTCGTTGTCCGTGTGATATCAGGACTTTAACCAAGGTTGTGGATTTTGCGGTTTGCCTTTATGGCGGATCTCAAAATATAAGCCGACCTGTGTGTGTCCGCCGCTATTGCCTACCGTCGCAATTTGTTCGCCAGCACTTGCCCATTCCCCGACTTCTTTTAACAGGGTTTCATTATGCCCGTATAGACTCATATAGCCATCACCGTGATCAAGGATCAATAATAGCCCATGACCGCGTAAATAATCAGAAAAAATTACCCTGCCATAATGTACAGAGACTACATCGGTTCCCATACGGCTGCCAATTAAAATGCCGTTTCGTTTTAGTTTACCTTCGAATTGCGGTTTACCATAACTGAGTAATATCTTCCCTTTTGCCGGCATGGGTAATTTTCCCCGTAGTGTTTTAAAGGGCTCTGCATTACTGGGAAGTTGGAGGTTGCTCAGAGTATTAATCGCTTCTTCTAGCAGTCGCTGTAAGCGTTGCTGGTCGGCATTAAGCGTTGAGAGCTGTTGACCTTTCTGGCGAAGTGATTGCGAGATTTTTTTTATAGCAGCTAATCGCTGTGTTTTCGAGTTGGCTAAAGCTTGTTGTTGAACTTCTAGTATTTTTCGTTGCTGAACGAGAGCATTGCTCGACGCATTAATGCGCTCAGTAACAGAAATAAGCTCAGCTAACGTGTGAGTATATTCCGCAATTTTTTCTTGGTGAGCGGCTACAATATAGTCGTGATATCGCATGAGACGGTCAATACGTTGTGGGCTTTCTTGATTGAGTAGTAATTGGAGTTGGCTTTGTTGCCCAAGCTTGTAAGCTTGTCTGATGGTGACATTTATGGCGCTTTTTTGTTTTTGTTTGTTAGTTTTCAGCTCATTGCGTTGGCTCTGTAGCTGGTTTAGGGACTTTTTTTCGCGGGCGAGTGCCTCCTTTATGTTATTGACTTTCTTAGTGAGAGCAGATCGCCTTTCCTCTGACTCCTGAAGTGAATTCTGCAGTTTATTTTTAGTGTCTTTGGTTGAACGCAGCTCGCTTTGTAGTGTCTTGATTGTTGCGCCGAGTGTTTGTAGGCGTTGTTGGTATTCCGTTTCAGTTTCGGCCTGACTGATGTGGCTAGTCATAATGACTAATGTACACAGTATTAGCTGATATAGTCCTTTTCGGGAAGTGCATGACTTATATAAAGGAGGTGTCCCTTTTGTTGCTTTTGTTGGTAAAGCGAAGATTCTAATCAGTAAGTGCAACACAGGTAATGGGTCGTCCATAGTAGATGATATGCAATGTTAATAGCGAAACACCGCGAGCGATTTGGGGCGTTGGATTGACAGTTTTTACTTTCAACACCACCCCCTATCCTAGGCTTTACTGTATTCGGTGAGTGCTAGCTCGAGTCTCATCATATCAAAGACTTTGACATAGCGTGAGGGGCAATTTAGGCGTATAAGTGAAAATGACAGCATAAGTGAAAATTGCTGGATTATTCCATTTTATTAATGGCTTCTTGTGTATAATTGTCCACCAATTATGGGGTGTAGTATATAACGTATTCCCTTCGCCATCGGCGGCGGCAATGATTTTACCGTCGACGCCAGTTGGCAATTAACGTCTTTTTAGGGGTAGTTTGTGGAAAATATATTGATTTTTGCGCAAGAGCAGTTCGTGGTTGTTATTTCATTGACTGCGATTGTTTTTTTATTTGTTCGTCATGAAGCATCAAAAGGTGGGGAGAAGCTATCTTGCCCACAAGTGGTGGCAGCGGTGAATGCAGATGAGGCTATCTTGTTAGATGTCCGTGATACCAAAGAATATGATGCGGGACATATTGTGAATGCGATTAGTATGCCTCATGCAAAAGTAGCGGATAGTCTTAATGTGCTAGAAAAGCATCGCCAGAAAAAAATCATAGTCATCGATAAAATGGGGCAGCAATCGGCCGCAGTCGTTAAGACGTTGGTCGCTAACGATTTTACCGCCGTACGTTTAGGCGGGGGCATTAGCGATTGGCAACAAGATAATTTGCCTTTGGTTAAGTAGATGATTAAATAGGCGCTACGTAGAAAAAGACTACGTAAAAACTATCGTAAATATGATTGGTATGAAACACAGGTAAGATATTTTATGAGTGCAGTTATTTATACCACACGATTTTGCCCTTTTTGTGTCCGTGCAAAACAATTACTTGATGGGAAAAAGATCTCTTATAAAGAGTTGGCTGTGGATAATGATCCATCATTAAAGCAAGAAATGATGGCGAAAAGTGGTCGGCATACTGTGCCGCAAATTTGGATTAACGATAAACATATCGGTGGTTGTGATGAGTTATATGTATTGCAGCGATCAGGCCAATTAGACGCATTGTTATAATGTCACCAATAATCGGATTAACAATTAATAGTAAATAGGAATGGGTAATCAGCATGACTGAAGAAGCGAAAACAGAACAAGTAGAACAACAATTTCTGATTCAGCGTATTTATACCAAGGATTTATCACTGGAAAATCCAATGGGGCCGGAAGCGTTTACGATTACCGATCAGCCAACCATTAATCAAGATCTCGCATCAGAAATTAATAAAGTTAACGATGAACTTTACGAAACAATATTAAAGTTAACTATTACCGCATCGCTAGATGAAAAGACTATTTTTTTAGTTGAGATACAGCAGGCTGGATTGTTTGCGATAAAAGGTATCGAAGGCGATAATTTATCTCGAGTGCTTAACACGGTTTGCCCACAAATTTTATTTCCTTATGCGCGTGAAACAATTGATAGTGCGTTGACGAAAGCAACTTTCCCTCCACTAATGTTGCCACCAATCAATTTTGATGCGCTTTATGCTCAGGCATTAGAGGAGCAAAAAAAGAAAGCACATTAATTGGTAATTGAAAGTATAAAAAAACCTCTATGATAGAGGTTTTTTTATACTTGTTAATTTTTTTATAAGTGTGGATTTGAAAATGAAGCTAAATTTTGTTTTTGTCGTGTTCACTTTTTTGATGTTCAGCTGCTCTAGTCGAGAGCTCTTTGAGCAACAAGAAAAAATCACCCAACAAGTTTTGCAAGATAATCCTGATCTTCAGCACGATTATTTGTCTGTAGGTGAACATACGTTACATTACGTATCTAATGGACAAAAAC
>JBLHVA010000033.1:0-12241 GCA_047630005.1 Candidatus Endobugula sp.
GCAATGACTGATTGCATCAACGCATGCTTCATTTTCATCGAGGCCTTATTAACAATAAGACGAGAACTAATATCCGCTATTTCGATACGCGCCTCCAAGCCATTGGCTCGTAGGGTATTGCCGGTATCAACGATATCTACAATTTCATCCGCCAAACCCATAATCGGCGCTAACTCCATAGCGCCATACAACTTAATAAAATCAGCTTGTCGCCCTTGCTCAGCATAAAACTGCCTAGCCACATTGACATATTTTGTAGCGACTTTTATACGACCGGCTTTTTCTTCAGCCCCCTTAATTCCGGCTGTCATCAACTTGCAACGGGCAATTCCTAGATCAACAAGAGAGTACAAACCATCACCACCATGCTCTAGCATAGTATCCTTTCCTGCCACCCCCATATCTGCTGCACCAAATTGCACATACGTAGGAACGTCACTACCACGAAGTACAAGTAAGCGAACATTTGGCATATTAGTGTCGAAAGCAAGCTTGCGACTCTTTTTAATATCTTCAGCCGGAACAACACCTGCTTTAGCAAGCAACGGTAGGGTCTCTTCCAGTATCCGACCTTTGGTTAACGCGATAGTTAATTGGGACATAATAAACTCTTTGCAAATAACACAGCCAGACAAAACAATCATTCCGCCTAACTGACTTTATTTGATATATGAAAAATAGAAACTAGCCTGGGACTCGACGAATATTTACACCTAACATCTGCAGTTTTTCTTCGATACACTCATAACCGCGATCTATGTGATAAATGCGATCAACTACGGTATCTCCGTCAGCCACCAGCGCGGCAATAACCAAACTGGCAGACGCGCGTAAATCCGTTGCCATTACCGGTGCAGCATTTAGTCTCTCTACGCCGGTAACAATCGCAGTATTACCTTCGAGTGTAATTTTTGCGCCCATACGATTCAATTCATGAACTTGAATCAAGCGGTTTTCAAATATAGTTTCAACTACCGTTCCCGTACCTTCAGCAACCGCATTCATCGCAGTAAACTGAGCCTGCATATCGGTAGGGAAAGCAGGGTATGGTGCCGTTTTTAAACTTACCGATTTTGGTCGACGACCCTCCATATCCAGAGCAATCCAGTCATCACCACTGGTAATAACTGCTCCCGCCTCCTCTAACTTAACCAATACTGCTTTCAACAGGCCAGGGGAAGTATCTTTTAACTTAACACGGCCACGAGTTGCTGCTGCTGCCGCTAAAAAAGTGCCCGTCTCAATACGATCAGGCATTACTTTATAAGTACAGCCATGCAAACGCTCCACACCTTCGATAATTAATGTATCTGAGCCGATACCTTCTATCTTTGCGCCCATCGCCACCAAACAATGACTCAAATCCACAATTTCCGGTTCGCGAGCAGCATTTTGCAATACCGTACGGCCTTCAGCCAAAACTGCAGCCATCAACAAATTTTCGGTGCCGCCAACAGTGACGGTATCCATAAAAATATTCGCGCCTTTTAAACGACCATCACTTTTAGCGCGAATATACCCTTCATCTACTTCGATAATCGCACCCATCGCTTCCAAACCACGCAAGTGAATATCCACTGGTCGACTACCAATAGCGCAACCGCCAGGAAAAGAAACATTTGCTTCGCCATAACGTGCCAACATAGGCCCCAACACTAGGATGGAAGCTCGCATTGTTTTCACTAACTCATATGGCGCGGTATATTCTTTAATGGTATTCGCATCAATTTCAACGGCCATTTTTTCATTTAACGTAATCGATAAGCCCATACTACGAAGTAAAGCTAACATCGTTGTAACGTCATTTAAATGCGGTAAGTTGCCTATCTGGATAGGCGAGTCCGCTAAAATAGTCGCTGCAAGAATCGGAAGAGCTGAGTTTTTTGAGCCCGAAATACGAATTTCACCGCTCAATGGGCCGCCGCCCTTAATAATTAATTTATCCATGAAGAATGATTACTCTTTGGCTAGCCGTTGGCTTCTTGTAAGGTGAATGTTTTCATATTAACAGCATGTATTTCGCCGCTCGCAATGTGTTCAGACAATACAGCATACACTTTTTGTTGTCGCTTCAAGGTATTGAGACCACCAAAAACATCACTAACGATATGTAATGCAACATGGCTACCCTCAACAGTAACCTCTATCACTGCGTCAGAAAAATGCTCTGTTAACAATGATTTAATAACTTCCGATTCCATAAATATAACTCAATTATTGGGTGTAATGTCTTCAGTGAATGTTAGCGGGACGGCAGTGAAAAATGCGATATTTTCAAAAAGCCTGTTACAACACGCCCTTTTCCCACTCTTGAATTGTTTTGCGAACGTCGCCACTATTTTTTTCAACTGCTGCCGCAAACTGTCCGCGAAAAGTCTTTCCGAAATTGATTCCATTTAAGACAAGGTTAATCATTTTCCACTGACCCTGACGGTCTTTAGCCATAGTATATGATACCTTAACCACACCGGAGCCCATAGCAATCTCCTGCACTACCGCTGTACGGCGCACGGTCTCATCTAGTACCTCACTAGGTGCTTTAACCTGTATATCTAACCCCTGAAAACCTGATATACCTTTACCATAAGTATTGACCAAGCCCTTTTTGAAAGAGTAAGAAAACTGAGCTTGCTCTTGCTCCGACAACCCTTTTCCATGATGCCCCAGCACGCCGCGGGCAATATAATCAAACGCCACAACAGGGTCCAGAATCGCTGACAACTCTACTATAAACTTATCCGTGTCTGCAGAAGGGTCAATACCCGTTTTCAACAAAGCAAACACTTTCTCAGTCGCTTCCTGCACCAACTGATGAGGCACTGAATCAAGAGGTTCAGCCTGAGAGTGCAGCGCCAACAATAGACCTGAAAAAGCTAACAGCTTTACCATGCAAGCAAGTACTCGCGAACATTTTAAATAATTAAATCCCATAAGTGCTCTCCTATTTTCTATTTACACAATACACGGACCAAAACCCATCCGTCATACATAAAACTCACCTGCAATAGAGTTTATCAATATAGACTGAATAATTGCTGACATTTATCGCCGCACACTATACCATTTGCCGCCTTATTCGATAACAGATAACGTATTATTTTTTAATTAGACCTTTAATTTACAAACAATCATTTTTACACTAGGACGAAATAGCGTTCAATCTCTTTTCAACCTACCAACAAAAGCCTCAAAACCAGTATTTCTGACAAACAATTGTAAAACGACACATGAGTAAGACATAAAGTGTTACTCCATCATTTTCTCAACTTTTTCACCCTTAATTCTTAAGCAACGGCATATTCATGACACAGCTTTTACCTTTACTACCCTGGCTCGCCATTCTCGCCGGATTTATTGGCTTAATGTGGAGCGCAGACCGCTTTATTGATGGCAGCGCTGCCATTGCCAATAATTTTGGAGTGCCCAAATTACTCATTGGTTTAACCGTTGTTGCTTTCGGCACATCCGCACCAGAAATTGTTGTTTCTATTAGCGCCTCACTAAAAGGGGCGGGCGAAATTGCAATAGGTAATGCGATAGGGTCAAATCTTGCCAACATAGGCATGGTGCTAGGCATCACTACAATACTAGCACCACTCACCTTCAAACAATCCACACTGCAACAAGAAGTCCCCATAATGTTAGCGATAATGGGAATTGCGGGATGGTTTTTATTTAATGGGGAACTTAGCCGTCTCGAAGGCATTTTGCTAGTCTCACTAATGGCTCCGCTACTAGCGTGGTTTATTTATAACAAGAAGCAGCAACCTGAAGACGAAGAAGAAACCGCCAACATGACCATGTTTAGCGCGGCCATCTGGTTTGCAATAGGACTCGCATTGCTCGTTACTAGCGCTGAAATATTAGTCTGGGGGGCCACCACTGTAGCTACTAGCTTTGGTATTAGTCCATTGGTTATAGGCCTAACCATCGTTGCTATAGGCACCAGTCTACCCGAGTTAGCGGCCTCCGTAATTAGCGCGTTAAAAGGACATTACGATATAGCTATTGGCAATGTCATCGGCTCCAACATTTTCAACCTATTATTGGTGGCCGGCATTCCCGCAATCATTCAACCACTATCCATGACACAAGATGTTTTTAACCGTGACTACCTATCAATGATAGCCCTAACTTTCGCACTTTGCGGTTTAATGCTGGGCGCGCTATTCATTAAAAAGAATCCTACTCTGGGCCGGTTATCCGGCATATTACTGTTGATACTTTATGCCGGATATTACACACTACTCATCTAATGTTTCTCTAGAACAAGTGCATATACAATAAGCCGGCATCAACACAGTCTCTCTGCAAAAAACATGAGCACCTATGAAGACATCAACTACCGCGTTGCAAAAAAAGTGTATAGATTACATTGCTATTGGAAAGCGCACGATACAAATGGAACTGGAAGCAGTTCACGATTTAAGCTCCCGTATTGACAGCACCTTTCACGACGCTTGCGAATTAATAAGACACTGCCAAGGCAAAGTTATTGTCACTGGAATGGGAAAGTCTGGACATATTGGAAAAAAAATTGCAGCGACATTGGCAAGCACCGGTACGCCCGCATTTTTCATACACCCCGGCGAAGCCAGTCACGGTGATTTAGGCATGATCAGCGCCAACGATGTAGTTATCGCCATATCCAACTCCGGCAATTCCGCTGAGGTCACCGCTCTCACCCCATTACTACACCGCTTAAAAATCCCATTAATCAGCATGACGGGCAATAAAGTATCCACACTTGCCAAAGCCGCTGACGTGAATTTAGATATCAGCGTAAAATGCGAGGCCTGCCCCCTCGACCTAGCACCTACCTCTAGCACTACCGTCACATTAGTCATGGGCGATGCACTAGCAGTTGCGCTATTAGAAGCCAAAGGCTTTAGCGCCGAGGACTTTGCTTTTTCACACCCCGGTGGCGCACTAGGCAAACGTTTATTACTCAAAGTATCGGACGTAATGCATACTGGCGACAAGATCCCTTGTGTACCTTTTCAGGCATCGTTAAGTCAAGCTTTGTTAGAAATGACACAAAAGGGTTTAGGTATGACAACCATCATTACTGATGGTGGCCAACTCGCAGGGGTTTTTACTGACGGGGACCTACGACGTACGATCGATAAAGGCTCTGACATCAGAACCATTCGCATACAAGACATTATGAATACATCGCCAAACATCATTACCAAAAACATGCTGGCCGCAGAGGCCCTAGGAATAATGGAAGAAAAGTCGATTACTTCTTTGGTGGTTATTAGCGATGCACAGCAACAGGCTATCGGCGTTGTTCACCTGCACGATATCCTACGCTCAGGAATATTATAAATATGCCTCAACATAACGCAGACCATAAAACGACCCACGCAGCACCGCTACAAAACATCGACAATGATGTCATTGCCCGCGCCAAAAACATTCGCTTACTCATATTGGATGTTGACGGCGTTTTATCGGATGGCAGGCTTTACTTTTCTAACGGCGGAGAAGAAATAAAAGCATTTCATTCCTTAGACGGTCATGGTATTAAAATGCTGCAAAAAACAGGGGTTGATGTCGCCATTATCACTGGTCGCACTAGCCACATTGTCGCAAAACGCGCTGAAAGCTTAGGCATTAAACTTCTCATACAAGGCCGAGAAGACAAGCTTAATGCGCTTGATGAATTATTAAAAAAGTGCCAGTACGATTATTCGCAAGTGGCTCATATGGGAGATGACTACCCAGATCTCCCCCTCATTCGCCGAGTAGGGCTAGGACTAACCACCACTAACGCACACTATATAGTCAAACAACATAGCCACTGGTGCAGCCAACAAAAGGGCGGCGAAGGTGCTGTGCGTGAGGCCTGCGATCTACTAATGACAGCCCAGGGTTCTTTTGATAAAGCGCTCCAAGATTACCTGTGAACCATGGCACAAATCATACATGCAAGGAAAGAACTTACACATGAGTAAATGGCATATTATCGCTATTATCATTCTTATCACTATATTGGGTGCCATAATATGGCAATCCCCACCTGCTATATTGAGAGATATCACTGATACCGTCATACCAGAACAACAATATCCTGATGCCTTTTTTATTAACGCTAAAACGATTCAATATAATGAGCAAGGCAATTTATCGCACATCGTCATCTCCGACAAAGCCAATCACTTTGATTCCAAGGCCAACACACTCGAAAGCTATACTTTGCTAACAGAGCCCAGGTTCACCTTTTATGATGTGGGCAATGACAAGAGTAATAGTAATGGTAATAAAAAGACTTCAACCACCACAGATCCGTCACAAAAAATGACCTGGTACGCTTCATCCAAAGTCGCCAAAAGTTTGAATAAGGATGAAGAAATCCTTTTCACTGGCAATGTTTCACTGATACAACAGCAGGATACCGAGAGCGCTATTCACACAACCATACACTCAGAAGAACTCTTGATTAAACCAAATCTGCAATACGCGGAAACAGATAAACCTGTTATTATAAAAAACGCATCCAGTGTAACCACGTCAACAGGGTTAACCCTATCACTTGACACAAATACCGTAGAATTATTATCTAATGTTAGGAGTCGCTATGAACCCCGTTAGTTATCACTTATTGATAAGCTGCCTAATCAGCAGTTTACTACTTGTTTCCAATGTCGCCTCGGCACTTCCTGATGATAGAAACCAGCCTATCAATGTAAGCGCAGATACAGCACGTAAAAATGGAAATCAAGGCCTTACCCTATATGCTGGCAACGTAATCATTACGCAAGGCTCTATTCGTATTACGGGTGATGAAGTTGCTATCTATGATAAAGCAGGCACAGTTAGCAAAATGATCGCGAAAGGTAATGCGGACGCTCTTGCAGAATTTAAACAGCGTCCACAACCAGAAGGCAGCGATCTAATCGCAAACGGCGAGACAATAGAATATAACGTCGATAACGAAACGTTATTGCTACTAGAGAATGCGCGCTTAGAGGATGGTGGCGACACAACAGAAAGCAACAAAATCACTTACGACATGAAAAGCACTGTTGTCAATGCTGGCGATGACAACGGCCGTGTAATTATGATACTTCAGCCGCCTAAAAAATAATTTTTTATAGAACTTATCTCTCATGCCAACACTACACGCCGCTCACCTTGCCAAAAGCTACAAAAAACGCCCCGTTGTCATTGATGTATCCATCTCTGTCAATAGCGGCCAAATAGTCGGATTACTCGGACCTAATGGTGCAGGCAAAACCACCTGCTTTTATATGATTGCCGGCTTAGTTCCTGCCGACAAAGGCACCATCAGTATTGACGATGAAGATATCAGCCACCTGCCCATGCACGGTCGAGCTAGAGCTGGAATAGGCTACCTCCCCCAAGAAGCCTCCGTATTCAGAAAGCTAAGCGTCAGTGATAACATTTTGGCTATACTGGAAACACGAGAAGAACTTAACCGCAGTCAACGGCTAGAAAAGTTAGACACACTTCTGCAAGAGTTCCACATAACACACATTAAAGACTCTTTAGGAATGGCATTATCCGGAGGAGAAAGGCGTCGCGTAGAAATCGCACGTGCGCTAGCGACAGAACCAAAGTTTATTTTACTCGACGAACCCTTCGCTGGTGTTGATCCTATTTCTGTCAATGATATAAAACAAATCATTACTCATTTACAGCAACGCGGTATCGGCGTGCTTATTACTGACCACAATGTACGAGAGACTCTTACTATCTGCGAGAAAGCCTATATCGTGAGCGAAGGACATATTATTGCGCAAGGCACAGCTAATGAAGTACTACAAAACAAACAGGTACAAGACGTTTATCTGGGGAACGACTTCTCTCTGTAGATCCTCCCACCCAGACGAGGTTATAACAGCTAGTTCAGTTATAACACTCGCAAACCGTTCATAATTCAGCCATTTGACCTGACTTCACGCCATTTATCGATTAACAAACAAACAAAAACACACATAAAGGCATAAGTCTTGCTTATAAGACAATGACTGACTAGAATTATGACAGCGAGCAGCGTATATATCAGTATGCGTTTGCATAGGCGTCACTCAGACAGTAGCGAGATTAGTTAGCCGCATGAAACAATCACTACAACTTAAAATGGGGCAAAGCCTCACAATGACTCCCCAGTTACAGCAAGCTATTCGCTTACTGCAGCTTTCCACTCTAGACCTACAAAACGAAATACAGGAAGCATTGGATAGCAATCCAATGCTAGAAATTTCCGAAGAATCACATAAAGCCAACAATAAAGAAACTGCAGAAGTGCTGGTTAATTCTCAAGCAGAAACACCAGAGCCTTCTAGCAACGAAAACAGCGCGACAAACGCTGCAGAAAATGATGCCAAAGCTGAGAGTGAACAAAGTGATGGTGAATGGTCACAAGAAATTCCTGATGAATTACCGGTAGATACCAGCTGGGATGACGTCTATCAATCTAGCAGTAGCGGCTCCTCATCATCCAACGATGACAATCTATTCGAAACACAGCGTAGCAACTCAGAAAGTTTACAAGACCACCTCATGTGGCAACTGAATTTAACGCACTTTTCCGATAAAGATCACTCTATTGCGTTAACCATTATTGACGATATTCAACCATCTGGCATGCTGTCATCTAGCATTAACGATATTCTCACAGGCATTCAGGGGGCACTTGAGGATGTGGAAGAAGACGAAGTCTATGCCGTATTACACCGGTTACAACAATTTGACCCCCCCGGTGTCGCCAGCCAAGATTTAAGCGAATGTATTCTTATTCAGCTCAACCAGCTAACGCAACAAATGCAATCAGCCCACGGTATAGATATCAACATACCAGGATTAAATACCGCTAAGCAGATAGCAAAAGAATATCTCACCTTACTTGGCACTCGAGATTACAAAACGATTATGCGTAAACTGCGCATCAAAGAAGGTGAATTAAAACAGGCCATCACCTTAATTCAAAGTATTAATCCCCGCCCTGGTGACGACATCGGCACTAGCGACACCCAATATGTTGTGCCAGATGTATTTGTCAGCAAGCACGAGGGACACTGGCTAGTCGAGCTCAACCCTGATATCGCGCCCAAAATTCGCATCAATGACCAATATGCCAATCTCGTAAAACGCGCGGACTCTAGCAGCGACAACACTTACCTAAAAGACAACCTACAAGAAGCAAAATGGTTCTTAAAAAGCTTACAGAGCCGTAATGAAACCTTATTAAAAGTATCTACCGCGATTGTCGAAAAGCAGCGCGGGTTCCTAGACTTTGGCGAAGAAGCAATGAAGCCCTTAGTACTTCATGATATCGCCGAGATTGTTGAAATGCATGAATCTACTATTTCTCGTGTTACCACAAATAAATACATGCATACACCAAAAGGGATTTTCGAGCTGAAGTATTTTTTCTCTAGTCACGTCAATACCGATAGTGGTGGCGAATGCTCCTCGACAGCTATTAGAGCTATCATCAAAAAATTAATTGCCGCTGAAAACATTTCAAAACCATTAAGCGACAGTAAAATCGCTGCGCTACTCGCAGATCAGGGCGTTAAAGTAGCTAGACGCACCATTGCAAAATATCGTGAGTCGATGTCGATACCACCGTCAAACGAACGTAAGCAATTGGCCTAAGTTATACGGATAAGCCCTACTATGACAGGAACAATCATTGTAATATAACCAATTACTTATCAATATTTCACTATTACCCTTTATTATATAAATGATCAATATTATGGAAATTGCCTCACTATTATTGCCATCAACTGTACTTTGCAAACAAGAAAGTACTAGCAAGAAACGTATTTTAGAAGATATATCTGAACACCTTAGTCATGCCTTTCCTTACCTGAACGCCAACACAATATTTAGCGCTCTAGTGTCTAGAGAAAAACTAGGTTCAACAGGTATTGGCAAAGGTATCGCAATACCACATTGTCGCATTGCAGACTGCAAAGAAATCACGGCTATGTTAATTACGCTTGCCGACGGTATAGATTTCGACGCCATTGATAATGAAAAAGTAGATGTGGTTTTTGTGCTAATCGTTCCAGAAGATTCCAACGAAAATCACCTCAAAACACTAGCAGCTATTGCAGAAGCTTTTTCGGATGAAGCCACGCTAGACAATGTAAGGCAGGCTCAAGATATTCCAGCATTACTACAAGCACTATCTTAATAGCTATATGGTACAAAGGGAGAGTGGCGTACCAGCGTATTATTTCAGACGCTATTTACAACAGAACTGATCTGCCGAAATGGTATGTAACACATTGCCCGTCAGCAGAGCACTTAAACATTAACTACATCGAATAACACGAGGCAACTATGCAGCTAGTCATTATCAGTGGTAGCTCAGGATCGGGAAAAAGTACAGCCCTTCATGTGCTAGAAGATATTGGCTTTATCTGTATTGATAACCTGCCCGTTTCATTATTACCCACACTTGCTGAGCATAGTGCAGCCGTGGAAGACATTCGTTACGCAATCAGTATTGATGCCCGAAATCACTGTAACGACTTAGCAGAATTATCCACAATACTAGCACATAGCGCTATTGCTAAATCGCATCATCAAATTCTTTTTCTAGATGCAAATGAAGATGTACTCATACAGCGCTTTAGTGAGACTCGACGCAAACACCCCTTAAGCAACAATGAAACCGATTTACGTGAAGCCATCGTAGAAGAGCGACGTTTACTACGCCCTGTATTAGAGGTCGCCGATGTAACTATAGACACCAGCGACATGAAATTTCATGACCTTAGAGATTGCGTTAAACGGCGTTTTATTCAAAATGGCAATGATAATTCAGCCATTATGTTCCAATCATTTGGCTTCAAGTACGGCATTCCCAAAGACGCGGACTTAGTGTTCGATGTACGCTGCTTACCCAACCCTCATTGGAAACCGGAACTTCGAGCGCTCACAGGCAAAGATATTGCGGTTGCACAATTTTTAGATCAGCAAGCTCCCGTTAAAGAAATGTTTCAAGATATACAACAATTTTTAACCCGATGGCTGCCTAGATACCAAGAAAATAATCGCAGTTACATCACTATTGCTATTGGTTGCACCGGAGGACAACATCGTTCCGTGTACTTATGCGAACGCCTAAATCAATATTTCAGCACCTTAGATATATCAACCAACATACAACGCCGACATAGAGAGCTCCCCAATCATGGTTAAGCAACCACTCACTATCATTAATAAACTAGGCTTACATGCTAGAGCCGCGGCCAAGTTAACAGGTGTGTCAGCACGCTTTTCTTGCATTATTGAACTCACCGCCAATGGAAAAACAGTGGATTGTAAAAGTGTCATGTCACTAATGCTACTCGCGGCCAGCAAAGGAACCGACATCGAAATAAGCGCTAATGGAAATGACGAAGCAGAAGCAATGGAAGCGGTATCAACACTCATTAATAATCGTTTTGACGAAGCGGAATAGTCACAGAACGCCATGCAAAGCCTAGACGAAATCAACATCAACAGAACCCAAGAGCAGCTCAGTCTAGTATCCGATGTATTGGATAATAATGGCGAGATGCGCTCGATAAGACGCATGCTTAACGGACTTAAGCCTGTTGATATTGCACGTCTATTAGAATCATCACCACCACCTACTCGCAAAGTACTGTGGACAATGATAGATGATGATGCCCGTGGTGAAGTCCTACAAGAAATATCTGATGAGCTAACAGGCCAGATATTAAAAACGATGAATACCCAAGAGGTCGCGGATATTACCGAAGACCTTGATGTTGATAATGTGGCCGATATATTACAGCAGCTCCCTGATCGTATTATTCAGGAAGTGCTTGAGGCTATGAGCGAACAAAATCGAGCCCGCGTAGAAACAGTACTATCTTACGAAGAAGATACCGCTGGCGGCTTGATGGATACAGACATCATCACCGTAAGACCGAGATTCACTTTAGATGTGGTAGTTCGCTATCTACGACGTCATAGTGAAATACCTAACTCGACTGATCAATTGTTTGTCGTCAACCAAGATGATGTATTCCTAGGTACATTATCAATGAGTAAATTGCTCACATCGGACCCCAATGTTAGCGTCCGCGAGATCATGCGTACTGATATTGATGCGCTGCCTGTCGATATGGAAGACAGCCAAGTAGCCAAATTATTCGAACAGAATGACTGGATTTCAGCAGCAGTAACGGACGCAGACGGTAGAATCGTCGGTCGTATCACCATTGATGATGTAGTTGATGTC
>JBLHVA010000034.1:0-12087 GCA_047630005.1 Candidatus Endobugula sp.
GTTATTGATTCAGAAAAAGAGAAAAGGTCGTTAATTAGTAATATTTACCAATAAACGATTTGGCTAATAGAGCTGCATCAGTGTTACTGGCAGCAACCTTATCGAGTATTTCTCTCGCTTCGGTCTTTTTACCTTGATCAAAGTAGATTCTTGCAAGCTTAAATTGCGCATCTGGAACTTTAGAATGAGCACTGTATTCACTAATCAACAATTCGAAATTATCTGCTGCCGCTTTTTTCTCACCATTGGCAAATAAAATCTGTCCGCTCCAATAATAAACATTCGGGGTATATTGTCCGCCTTGATACCTATCTAGATATTCTGCAAATTTAGTTTTGGCACCGTCGTAGTCTTGCTTATCAAGCAACAAACTAATCGCTTCGTTATATAGTGTATTGGCAGCATCACTATTATTACCAATAACGGCGTCAGGGCCACTAACCACAACCGACCCACCTGCTACACCTAGCGGATCTATAGTGGCATTATTTTGTGGGTTTTGGGCTGCGGAGGCGATTTGCTGTTGACGAACTAACTCACTTACGCGCTTATCTAAATCAAGATAATCATCTAAGCGTTGCTGTTTAAGTCGTTTAATTGCGTAAGCTTGCTCTTCTACCGAACCGCGAAGGCTTTGTACTTCTTGCTGTAAGGCCTGAATTTCGTATACCGAACTAGCCTCTGCAGTAGCTGTATTTCCAGAGAGAGTTATTTGCTGAGCACTCGCATCTCTTATATCTGCCTGAGCAACTAATATATTGGGAGTAAATAAAGCAATTAAGACAACTATGGATACATATCGACCAGTTAACACGATAACCACCAAAATCAAGAAAAGGAATAAAACAGAAGAACGCGAAAAAACAGAAAAGAATAAAGCAGTAAACCACGCCTGTCGGCGTGGTTTAGATAAAACGTTATATTACTTAATTTCTACGCGACGGTTTTGCTGCCAAGCATAATCATTTGATGCATTAGCCACTGGCTTTTCTTCGCCGTAACTGATGACTTCCATAGGAGAAGTGACACCTTTAGACAATAAATAGGCACGAACAGATTGAGCACGACGCTCACCTAAGGCGATGTTGTATTCACGTGTACCGCGCTCATCTGCATGACCTTCCAAACGAACCGCTCTCGGATTAGCATTTAATGCTGCAGCGTGTGCGTCTAACAATGCACGTGAATCTGCACGTAGAGCTGATGAATCGAAGTCAAAATAGAAAACGTTTGATTTTGGTGCGATATCACCTTGATTTACATTGCTACCATTTGAGGCACCGGTAGTCACTACAGGTGCCGGGTTGTTATTAGCGGCAGTTGCTGCTGAACCTGCATCATCTTGCGTACCAGTACTAGAACATGCCGTTAAAAATGCAGCCGCTGCTAGTATAGTAAATGTAGTTTTTATCGTTTTAAATAAAGTGACGTTGCTTAACATAGTTTTTCCCACAATAGTATTCCCCAAATAGTGACTACACAATAGCGTAGACAGCCCAAAAATAATGATAATAGCACACTCTTAGTAGAACACTATAGCGTGCTGTAGTGACAGATTCATTTCACTGGTGCCAATACTTTCCTAATGTTTTTCTTTATCGCTTGCTCTGGCTATTTAAAGAAAGGCGACCATGCAGGCTCCCTTACATCACCCGATGTAGACGGTAACGCAAAACGTGTTCCCGCATCGAGTGAAATACTAGCAAGAATACCTTTACCATTAGTTTTAGTGGCATATATCAGCGATGCACCATTGGGCGCAATAGTGGGTGACTCATCTAAGCTGGTTTCAGTGGTTAACACCTTAACGATGCCCGTCTCTAATTCTTGTGTAGCGATATGAAACACACCATCACGTCGATGCACCATCACAATACTTTTACCATCAGGCGTTACCTGCGCCTTAGCATTATAATCACCTTCAAAGGTGAGTCGCTGAGGGTAACCCTCTGTAGCAGACGCCTGATAAATTTGTGGTTTACCGCCACGATTAGACGTGAAAATAATACTCTTACCATCTGTTGTCCATGTGGGTTCGGTATCAATAGAGAAATGTTTGGTAATACGCATGAGCTTTCGGCTAAAAAGATCTAGCGTATATATTTCGGGATTGCCATCTTTTGACAACACAATAGCTAGCTTCTTGCCATCAGGCGACCATGCGGGTGCGCCATTTAAACCTGTGTAATTAGTTAACTGCTCTCGCTGCGCTGTTTGCAAATTTTGTATAAAAATTGCGGGCCTACCGGTTTCAAAAGAAACATAAGCGACCTTTTTGCCGTCGGGCGACCACGATGGCGATAAGATCGGCTCTGATGATTTCACCAATACTTGGGGTCTAGCGCCATCCATGTCAGCACGAATCAATTGATATTGAGTATTTGAACGCTGCTCAACATAAATAATATCGGTAGAAAATACGCCCCGAATACCCGTAATCGCTTCATACACGGCATCGCTGACATAATGCGCCATGTCACGTAAGCCATCGGCAGCCACCACAATAGGCTCGTTGAAAACAATGGTCTTTTGACTCACTACATCGAATAAAGAAAAAACCAATTGGTAACCTTTTCCGTCTGGCCCGTTAGGCGATATTTCACCAATCACCAAATACTCACTGCCTAACAAGCGCCAATCTCTATAGACAACATTTTCAGGAAGCGAAGGAAATGACAGCATATTACTAGGGTCGATAGGAGCAAACTGTCCACTACGTCGTAAATCATTCGCAATAATACTGGAGACATTTTCGGCCAGCGGTATCACCCCGTTATAATTGAAAGGAGCAACACTAATAACAGTAGGGTTATCTACACCTTTCGAAATACGGATGGTTAGCTCTGCATTAGAAAAAGATGAAAATAATGTTATACAAAATAATAAGGCTATCAGTGATTTCACTGTCTTAAATCCTCTGGTTCAAAATTCAGGTTGAATACGCGAAAGTTTTTTTCGAATACGCGATTAGGGAGATTTTTTAATTCTGGAAAACTTTCTGCTTTGTTGACGGCTTGTTCAGCTGAACGATCAAATGCAGCATCGCCACTACTTTCAATGACACTGACATTAACTACTCTTCCTGTAGGCACTAATTGAATACGCAGTAATGCACTCATACCGTTACGTGCCGACGGTGGGCGACTCCAGTTTGCACTCACCCGCTCATCAATAATACTTCCATATGAGGTAACTAACACTGCGTCATTTGCCGATTGTTTCGCATCTTCTATACGCTTATTTTCAGCAGCGACACTTCTTTCAAGCTCACGTTGACGTTCGTCTTCTATTTCTTTTTGTAGTGCTGCTTTTCGTTGTTCCGACAACTCTTTTTCTAATTTCTGTTTTTGTTTACGCTCGGTTTCCTTTTTCTTTTTTTCTTCTGCACGTTTTTTCGCGAGTTGATTTTTGCGAGTCTTTTCTTTTAGTGCTTGGTCTTTTGCAGCCCGCTTTTCTGCTGCTTTTTTCTTCTGTGCTTGCAGCGCTACATCACGTTTTTTCTTTGCCGCTTCCTGCTGCTTTTTCTTTAAAGAATTATCCACTTTGGGAGGTGAGTTTTTTTTAACTACCGGCTTAGCTTTTTGCTCAAGTTGAACCAATGTTGCTTTAATGTAACTAGGCTTTTTTACCACTGCTGTTTCGACAGAAGCACTCCAGCCCCATACGACTAAAAGAACCAATAGACCGTGACCGATCATGCTCAGTATTATCGCTAAGCTGTATGACCTCATACCACTGATCTCATTAATAACATCTGTACAGTTACCGTGGTGGCTCGGTGACTAAACCAACCGACTCGGCACCCGCACTCTGTAAGCGGCTCATTAGAGCAACCACGATACCGTAAGGAACGTTGGTGTCTCCCCAAACCAGTACCGGGGTTTGAGGTTTCACTCGCAACACTTTAGTCACCTGATCAGCAATAGTCGATAACGGTTTAATCGCTTTATCATCATCGCCAACATTAATGTAATAATTGTTTTGCGCATCTACCGAAATCACCAATGGCTCTTCTTGATTAGGTGAAGGGGCAGAATTAGCTTGTGGTAGATCGACCTGAACCCCTTGTAACAATAGCGGAGCAGTGACCATAAAAATAATCAGCAATACCAACATCACATCGATATACGGCACTACATTAATTTCAGCCATCGGTTTTTTCTTAAATTTTCGAGACGCCATAATCAATATTACCGGTGTAATTGACGTTGCAGAATAGAGATAAACTCTTCGGCAAATGTTTCGTAACTGTTTGCCAAGGTTTCAGCTCTTGCAGAAAAACGGTTATAAGCGAGCACCGCTGGAATTGCCGCGAATAAGCCCATTGCCGTCGCGATGAGGGCTTCTGAAATCCCCGGTGCAACTGTTGCTAAAGTCGCCTGCGTGGCATTAGCCAGACCACGGAACGAGTTCATGATGCCCCACACCGTACCAAACAGACCAATATAAGGGCTAACTGATGCCACACTGGCTAAAAACGGTAAGTTGGCATCGAGTTTTTCTTGCTCTCGCGCCAGTGCGACTCGCATCGCTCGCTGAACACCATCCATAATAATGTCATCGTCGACATTTTCTTGTTGGCGCAAGCGTGAAAACTCTTTATAGCCTGCGCGAAAAATCATCTCTACACCTTCAACTTTCCCTTGGCTAGCCAGCTCGTTACCTTTGCGATATAACTGGGTCAAGTCTATTCCCGACCAAAATTGATCTTCAAAGTTATCTAATGCCATTTTCACACGACGCTGATAAGACGCCCGCTGAATAATCATTACCCATGAAATTACAGATGCAAAAAACAGGATTAGCATAACCAACTGCACTAATAAGCTTGCTTCCGCAATTAGGCTGTAAATAGATAAGGTGTTGTCGGGGGTAGTCATAAATTACAGGCCTTATTCTGTCTGGATTCACACAAATTTTCTTTACGTGATAAACGGGTGATTTACTTCACCCATTTATCACGTAAAGAAAATCGTTATTATTTGAGGCTAACTCTATCATGAGATGTTTTATTTGTGTGTGATAATACACATAAAATACAGAATAATGCACCAAATAAAGCAAAGAGGAAAAACTCACAAACTATTCAGCTTAGGGAGTGATTAGTCTTCGCTGTAGTAGGACTTAATCGCCTGATACAAGTGGGCAGGAATCGCGGTGGGTTTCATTTTATCGTTCACACAGGCTATTTTTGCCGTAGCATGGAACAAGACTTGACCATCACGAATTACCTGCTGTTCAAATACCACATAAGAACGCGCCAGTTTTTTCACTGTAGCCGTGGCAATGACTTCGTCGTCCAGCTTTGCAGGAGCAAGGTATTGAGCATCGATGCTATGCACCACTAGCAATAAGCCCTCTTCCAAGATCGCAGTTTTACCATAACCAAACGAACGTAATAACTCAGTGCGACTACGCTCAATAAACTTAAGGTAATTCACATAATAGACAATACCACCAGCATCGGTATCTTCGATGTATATACGAATAGGATGTTGAAATACTTTGCTCATAATAGTTCTTAGTTAGGCTCTTAATATAGCTCTTAGCTAGGTTCTTGATATAGCTCTTGATATAGTTAAGAGGGCTTGGTTAGAGATGTTTTTGTCAGGGGTATTGGGTAAACGTGGTTATTGAATAGATGTGGGCGAAGTAGAAGACACAATCGAGAAGTGATCATAAGCCAACTGCGTAACAATACGTCCACGCGGTGTTCTGGCCATATAGCCTTGCTGTATCAGATAAGGCTCGATTACATCTTCGATAGTATCGCGTTCTTCACTAATCGCTGCCGCTAAACTCTCCACCCCTACGGGGCCACCATCAAACTTTTCGATCATGGCTAATAATAAGCGGCGATCCATGGTATCAAAACCATGCTGATCGACACTCAGCATATTCAATGCAGCGTCAGCGACCTCTTGAGTAACCGAGCCATCACCTTTGACCTCTGCATAATCGCGTACTCGACGCAATAATCGGTTAGATATGCGAGGCGTCCCGCGAGAACGCTTAGCAATTTCTACCGCTCCAGCCTCATCCATTTCGACACCTAATAAGCGCGCAGAACGACCAACGATGTAGGTTAAATCAGGAATACTGTAAAACTCTAGGCGCTGCACAATACCAAAACGATCTCTTAATGGTGAAGTCAATAAGCCTGCGCGAGTGGTTGCACCCACTAAAGTAAATGGCGGCAAGTCTAATTTGATCGAGCGCGCCGCAGGCCCCTCACCAATCATAATATCTAATTGATAGTCTTCCATTGCGGGATATAGCACTTCTTCTATTGCAGGGCTTAAACGATGAATTTCATCAATAAATAGTACATCGCCCGCCTGTAGGTTGGTCATTAATGCCGCCAAATCACCGGCTTTTTCTATTACTGGGCCTGATGTCGCCGTTACTTGCACCCCCATCTCATTGGCGATGATATTGGCCAAGGTGGTTTTGCCTAAACCGGGCGGCCCAAATACTAAAGTGTGGTCCAAGGGCTCTGCACGATTTTTTGCCGCCTGAATAAAAATTTCCATTTGCTCACGCACACGTGGCTGACCAATATAATCCGCCAGCGTTTTAGGACGAATCGCACGGTCTTGATTTTCTTCCATCGGCTTTGCCACGGGCGCAATAATACGCTCGGCTTGCAAATCGTCTTTTTCTATCATCTTTTTTCCTTACGCATCGAACCAGCCATTCTGACTAAACTGATTACTCTGTTACTACTTATCACTTATTCGCGCTTTTTAAGGCTAAGCGAATCAATGCTTCGCTTGACGTCACTGGCTCTGCTTGTTGTGCCGCACTAATCATTTGTGCAGCCAATGTAGGCTTATAGCCTAAGGCAATAAGCGCGCTTTCTGCATCAGCCACAACGGTATTGGATAAGAGTTCAGGTGTTGCACTTTCAGCATTAACATTCGCCACGCCACTTCCATGTCCATTGGCAAGGTCGCCTAAGCGATCTTTCACTTCTATAATTAAGCGTTCCGCAGTTTTTTTACCGACACCCGGTACGCGTACCAGCGCAGCCACATTATCACTTTTAACACACTGCACAAATTCATTGACAGGCATACCTGAAAGTATTGCCAACGCCATCTTAGGCCCGACTCCACTCACCTTAATTAAGGTGCGAAATAAGCGTCTTTCATCTACCGTATAAAAAGCAAACAACTGATGCGCGTTTTCACTAACCGACAAATGTGTATGCAATATGACCTTTTCACCTGTCGCAGGCAACGGATAAAAACTCGTCATAGGCGCTTGCACTTCATAGCCAACGCCGGCGACATCTATTAATAAATGAGGGGCTTGCTTCTCGATCAATATCCCAGATAAACGTCCTATCACACCATTCGTCCTCGTCTAAAATGCGTTGCCTGAGCAACCGCTATCATGTGTTGGTAAGTATTGGCATGGCACAATGCGACCGCAAGCGCATCTGCAGCATCTTCTTGCGGCATTCCAGACAGTTTTAACAGCTGTTTTACCATGTGCTGTACCTGTATTTTGTCTGCACCGCCATTGCCAACGACCGATTGCTTTATTTTTTTTGCTTCGTATTCGGCTACTTCTAAATCGTGACTCACCGCCGCCACAATCGCAGCGCCTCTAGCCTGTCCTAGCTTTAAAGCTGAACTCGCATTTTTTGCCATAAACACCTGTTCAATAGCAACCTGCTGTGGACAATACTCTTCAATCACTTCGCATACACTATGAAAGATAACTTTTAAGCGTTCGGGTAAGCTATCACTTTTTAGGCGTATAACACCGCTAGCCACGTATTCACAACGGCCGTTAATGTTATTAATCACCCCAAAGCCCGTCTTACGCGAGCCGGGGTCGATACCTAAAATTAATGTCATGGAAAAACCTGTGGATTGACTAACTACGGCACTGTTTTTTTAAACAGTGGTCAGTATCCTTTGATATAGCATAAAGGTCAAGAATAGGATGGATAAAGGCACTGCAGAGTGTCAAAAGAGCGCCAAAAGAGTACTAATAATGAGCACCAAAGAATAACTATACGAAACGAAAAAAAACGGCAGATTAATAGACATAATCCACCGGTGTTGATCAGGCTATTAGCCTAGTAATGATGCTCTGAAGACTATTGCCCACTAATCCAAAATATACAAGCGGTCACAAATACTGTACAGATAATAACAGCAGCAACGGCATCCGCTTTTGCATCACCGGTTTCTTTTTTATATTCGTGCATCAACGCATCCTTTACCTCACCCCAGTTGGCATCATCGGCAAGATTGTTTATTAAAGCGGTGGCGGTTTGTTTAGCTGACATAATTCGACCTTTTTATAGCGTTTATTATTAGATGGGAATAATCATTAAAATCACAGCGGCTAATATAAACAGAAATCCAATAATGCGCAAATTTAGCTTTCACTACATAAAGACTCAGTCAATGACATTGAATTTTATTGAACTTATACCAACAAACCACCGCTAACTATAACAATAATCCCTTACCCATAATCTATAGCCGCACGACATTTTTCATACTAACTCTATGCAATATGACTCCCCCACACATATAGCCGTTTTAATAAGGCTCCTCACTGGTTAAGTGCGCTACTGACATTTGCCTTATTTGGTGTCGGGTTCGGGATGATCGATTTATCTTATTATGATGCGGGCTATCAACTTGCACCTTATTATCATAATAGTGTCGGGATTACTTTAGGCGGGCTGATTCTGATCAGAGTGTTATGGCGTATACGCGATTCCAAACCTCCAGTGCTGGCATCACATTCTACATTTGAAAATCACTTTCTTATATAGCCCATTTATTACTTTACCTGCTTATTTTTTCAGTACTGATTGCAGGTTATTTAATTTCGACCGAAGACGGTAGAGGCATTGAAGTATTCAACTAGTTTACCCTTCCCTCTCTTGGCAAATTATTTGGCGATCAAGCTCACATAGCAGGTGATTTACATCGCTGGCTGGCCTATACGCTGATTGCATTGACTAGCTTGCATGGCATAGCCGCATTCAAACACCACTATTATGATAGAGATGAGACACTCAATCGGATGCTATAAACACAGCAAAACTCACTATTACCTATTCATGACTACAACGAGGCAATCTCCATGAAACGTACTTTTCAACAATCACTAATAGCAACCACTCTAACGGCTGCAGCCGTATTTCCTGTATCTGCGGCCGACTACGTCATTGACACTAAAGACGCACATGCTTTTATTAACTTTAAAATTAAACACTTAGGCTATTCTTGGTTAACAAGATGTTACCGCCTCAAAAATTAACGTCACAATAGACACCAGTAGCATCAATTCAAATCATGCCAAACGGGGTAAGCACCTACGCGGCGATGACTTTTTAGATACCTCCCAGTTTGGCACCGCTACTTTTGCTAGCACGGCTATTGTCGATAATGGTAACAACCAATTAACCGTTACAGGTGACCTAACACTGCACGGAGTGACTGCCTCTATCACCATCGACGCAGAAAAAATTGGCGAAAGTAAAGGCCAATGCGGCGGCTACCGAGCCGGCTTTGCTGGCACAGCATCTATTAGCTTAAAAAAGTTTTGGCATTCCTGAGCGGCTAGGACCTGGAGCTACACATTGAAGGTATTCGTCAATAAATAAGGTGAACGTTAATACCCATAATATGTGGAAGCGCTGACCATTTAGAGACCCCATAAAAAGCCCCGCGAATGAATTGCGGTTTTTTTATGTTTCCTATTTCAATAAGAGAGAAGACAATAAGAAAACATGAGCCATTATGGTAACGTTCACTACCGATTCCAGCTAGTGTGCCTGCATAAAGTTACTTATAGTATGCATATTGTTTGAGACACAATAAACGTGTAGCACAACAAAAAAACGATAACCCATCATTACAAGAGACGCATACCTGTGCTAAACCCTACCATCTGCCATAAAGCACGCCTATCTAGAGATCCTCGGTTTGATGGCATATTTTTTACAGCGGTCAAAACCACAAAAATATTCTGTCGCTCTATTTGCCCCGCCACACCACCAAAAGAAAAAAATGTTGAATACTTTTCATCGGCTACTGCAGCTGCTCATGTAGGTTATCGCCCCTGCTTACGCTGCCGCCCCGATAGTGCGCCAGGATCTCCGGCTTGGAAAGGCATTAACACCACATTAGAACGGGCTATATTATTGATTAATGAAGGCGCATTACAACAAGGTAGCCTATCTGAATTAGTACAACGATTAGGTGTAAGCGAACGTTATCTTCGTAAGTTATTTGAAACCCACTTAGGTGTATCACCCAAGTCCTATGCCCTGTATCAGCAATGCTTATTTGCCAAGAAATTATTACATCAAACGACACTTCCTATTACGCAAATTGCACTGGCTAGCGGTTTTAATAGCCTCCGTCGATTCAATGATTGTTTTAAATCTCAAATACAGTTAACGCCTTCCGCTATTCGTCGCACAATAAAAACTGCACAAAACAAAAGTACTTTTCATACCCTACAATTACAACTCCATTACCGCCCTCCCTATAACTGGCAACAGCTACAAGGGTTTTTATCTAAGCGTGCGATTCCACAATTAGAATGGTGCGATGAAAGGAGCTATGGTCGTACATTTGAATGGTTAAGTAGTTATGGGTATTTTACGGCGCACCATGTGGCGGAAAAAAATAAATTCACTGTCGACATTACCGTTAATGAGGTCAACTATTTACAACCTATCGTTAATAATATTAAACGTATCTTGGATGTTGATGCGGATACCCAGCGTATAGAAACAGACCTAGCGCCTTTGTTTAAAGATAAGCAAAGCGCTGACAAGATACTAGAAAAAGGTCTGCGACTTCCCGGCATTTGGAGTGTGTATGAAGCTGGTATTCGGGCTATTTTAGGACAGCAGGTGTCTGTCGCTGCCGCACATCGTTTAGTAGGCAATTTAACGGTAGAGCTAGGAAATATTGTGGATGGGCACACAATGCAAGACGGCACAACAAACGATAGTGCTATAAGTAATAGTACAGTGAACATGCGTTTATTCCCCTCCCCCCAAAAGTTAGCCGAGTGCGATTTTGATTTTTTTAAAATGCCGTATTCTCGCAAACAAACCTTACGTAATTTATCCCTACATTATTTACAACACGAAGAACCGGATAAACCCGATCACTGGAGTGACCTAAAAGGCATTGGGCCTTGGACAATACATTACGCAAAATTAAGGGGCGTGAGTGACCCAGATATTTTTTTAGCAGGAGATTTAGGGGTTAAAAAGGCGATGCAACAATTTGATAAGCCGTTAGCTATTGAGGATGCCTCGCCGTGGGGGAGCTACTTAACCATGCATTTATGGAACAGTCTTTAAAACCTCTACAGGAATACTCCCTACTCTCATCCCAGATTAACATTCAAAGAATACCGCAAAAAATGGATAGTAATACAAAAAGACAAAGTAAAAAAAGAGTACTGAGAAAAAATGCACTCAAT
Source organism: Candidatus Endobugula sp. (assembly GCA_047630005.1). GTDB lineage: Bacteria > Pseudomonadota > Gammaproteobacteria > Pseudomonadales > Cellvibrionaceae > Endobugula. The sequence continues at coordinate 11,482 of JBLHVA010000034.1, forward strand.
CTTTCATTTACCTTAAGGTAAAACACCTATCCACAACATATAAAAGCCAATAGACCCCATGTTCCATTTATAAAAAATAGCTAGATATGCTTCATGCACTGGCCTCTATTGCAAACACCTCTTTTTTCGGTAAACGCATCAGAGTGATATCAATAACTGTCGTGCTAAACGTCTGTAGTGCATTGCGTAGATGATTACCATCAAGCTCTATATTAAGCGGCACATAAGCAATGAGATCCGCAGAATCGGGTTCGTAAGCAGTAATTTCAATCCCAACCGGTGCCACATCATCTAACAAATTATTCCACTTTTTATTTTCGTACGTCATCGTGCGTAGATAATACGTTGTGGTTCCGGGATTGATTGAATTGATGTACTTGTCTTGAATCATTTTTTCAAGAGCATTGGCATTACCGGTATCTGTAAACGAGTTAAACGTGATATCGTAATTTTTCACGTCGTTACCAAACTGATCTTTTAAGCGAAAAATAAACTGACTATGACCTTCATATTGATTTTGTCGATTCCAGTTCAATAGGTTTTTCTTTAGTTTGGCTGCCTTCTTTAACGTGTCTTTTGTGATATTGGAAAAAGTTTTTCCCATTG
>JBLHVA010000035.1:0-11729 GCA_047630005.1 Candidatus Endobugula sp.
CCTAGAAAGCCAGAAAGGACCGTGACAGGAATTTTGTTTGTTGGAAGCATAGTGAATCTCTAGTGATGAGGCGTAAGTAATAGAATCTATCCGAATGCGTAGTTATGTTATAACATAACATAACTGTGGTAAATACAATTCTAAAAATATTGCTTATCGAAGAGGAGAGTTGTTAATGATTTGTTGTAGAAAACGCGTGTGTAATCACTAAATTAAGGAAGGTAGATTAAGAAACGAGTGATTATTGGTGAGTGATGTGTGTTGAAAGGGTAAAAGCTGTGAATGATGCCATGCGACGGTAGACGGACGAGGTACATAAGTGGGAAGTGACTATTTTTTGATAACATGTAGGATGGATGCTATTCGGCTACAATAAAATATACTGGTCGTACTGGCTTGCCCCAGTATCCAATCATAGTCTGAGAATACTAGAATCCGGATGGGTAAAAAGCATTTTCCAGAATGACGTGGTTTTTGTTAACAGTCGTGTCTCTTGCACATGATGAGACGGTATGGCCTTTTGCTCGTGTTCTTGACGCTAACTAAATAGCAGCGATTCTGAACAAAATCATTACCGTTTTAACTAATCACCCCAGTCGTTCGCACACGTTTATTGCCTTTAACCGGCTTAGCTTTTAATGCGTCTTGCTTTTTCTTTTGTTGATTATCAATAACATTTTTAATCGCAATTAAAAATCCGGTCACTAAAAATGCACCCGGAGGGAGTAGGGCAACAAGGAAACCGGGGTAGCTATCGCCGAATACGTTGAGTTTCCACACACGGGCGCTTTCGCCAAATAATAATTGCATGTCGGCGAATAAAGTACCCGCACCTAATAGTTCACGTATTGCACCTAGCGCGACTAATACCAATAAAAATCCTAAGCCCATCATAAAGCCATCCACTGCTGAGGGAATGATTTTGTTCTTGCAGGCAAATGCATCGGCGCGGCCAAGAATGGCGCAGTTGGTGACGATTAAAGGAATAAAAATACCGAGTATTTGATACAGCTCGTAAGTATACGCCTGCATTAATAATTCTGTCGCCGTGGTAAAAGAGGCGATGATCATCACAAAAGCTGGTAGCTTAACAGCATCGCTGACGACGTTACGAATTAACGACACCACGACGTTAGAACCGATTAATACCAGCATCGTCGCTAAGCCTAAGCCTAAGGCGTTGACAACAGAGCCACTTACGGCCAATAAAGGGCATAGCCCTAATAGCTGTACTAGAGCAGGGTTGTTAGACCATAAACCATTTTGGCTGATCTCTTGGTAGTTAACGTCAGCCGAATCGTTAGTGCTACTTGCAGCAGCATCTAGATCGTCGGGAGAAGTGTTGTCAGCTACGGTGTTAGTCATAATGTTTCGCTAAGTTGATGGCTGTTCAAATGGTTTTTAAATGAGTTCTTCAAATAAGTGTAGGCGCTATTGCTCGTTGGCTTTTTCTGCATCATCGGGTGTTTCATCAACATTGTTCAGCTTGGCTTGCGTAAACAAGTTTTTTTGATGTAATTCGATAAATTGTAAAATTTTATGTACTTGTTTAACTACCGCACGTGGGGTAATTGTTGCGCCTGTAAATTGATCAAAATCGCCACCGTTTTTCTTCACGTTCCAGCCATTCTCACTCGGATTTTGCAATGAACGACCAGTGAAACTCGTCACCCATTGGTTTTTCTTAATATCGATCTTATCACCTAATCCAGGCGTTTCTTTGTGGGTTAGCACGCGAACACCAGCAATAGTACCGTCGATATTGACGCCTGCAATGAGCTTGATATTACCGCTATAGCCGTCTGGTGCTATTGCAGGAACAATCACCGCTATGATTTTGTTGTTTTTACGAGCGACATAAATATCTTCGCCGCTAATTTTACCTAATAATACTTTAGCGGAATCAGGAAGGGTGATGGTGTCAAGCAATATGTCATTGTCAAAACGCGACTGTGGAATGATTTCTAGTAAAGCTTTTTGAGCCGCTTTACGTTCTTCCACGCTAATTTTTTCTTTTGTGCCTTCATAGGTCGTTGCAAGAATACCTGCCGTGACCAGCGCAAATAAAAGCAGTAGTAAGCCATTTTTACCAATAGATACCGGCATTTTCATTAGTAGTTAATCCTAGTCTTTTCTCTTGTCAACACGTTCGGCTTTTTTGTGGCCGTAAGTACGAGGTACGGTGTAGTAATCAATAAAGGGTGCAGCAAAATTCATTAGGAGTACGGCAAAGGCAACAGCATCGGGGTAGTTACCCCATACGCGAATAATATAAATAAGAATACCGATTCCTGCACCGTAAATGATACGGCCTTTATTGCTCACTGCAGAGCTAACGGGATCGGTAATAATAAAAAATGCGCCCAGCATGGTGCCGCCAGAGAGTAAGTGCAGCAATGGCGAGCCACCACTAGTAGAGCTGCCACCATCATAAAAAAGTGCTGCCATCAAAAATAATGCTACCAACATACTCACTGGCGCATGCCATGTGAAAATTTTCTTTTGTAGTAGCACCAAACCGCCTGCTAAGAAGGCAATATTTATCCATTCCCAGCCTACACCGGCAAAGAGTGCTTGGCTAAATAATGTATTTTGCTGAACAATTTGTTCGACCATTAAACCGCTTTGGTTTTTAAATAAATCTAATGGTGTTGCGCCGGTATAAGCATCTACGGCGGCACTGTTATAAAACACTGCCGACAAGGATTCGATAAGGCTAGGTAGTTGCCCGTCAGCGGATAAACTCACAGGGTTGATCCAGCGTGTCATCTCTACAGGAAACGAAATGAGTAATACTACATACCCAATCATCGCGGGGTTAAAAGGGTTTAGCCCTAAACCACCATACAATTGCTTCGCTAAAATAATCGATGTTACTGTGCCTACCACCACTAACCACCATGGTGCATAAGGAGGTAAAGCAAGGCCAAGTAATACCGCAGTAACTAAGGCGCTGTAGTCATTTAAATAATGCTTAATCGGGCGGTGACGCAGTTTTAATACGAAGGCTTCGCTAAGTAAGGCGGTTACGCTGGCGATGATTAAATTAATGAATGTACCCCACCCGAAAAAATAACTCAGTGCGATAAAACCGGGAATAGTGGCCATGATCACCCATTGCATCACATTGCGTGTGTCTCGCATATGATGGGTATGTGGTGAAGACGGTAGTGATGAGGCGTTCATAAAACTCATAATTGGGTTAGCTCTTTTTGTAATGCTTCTTGGGCTGCAGCGAGTTTTTGTTCTAACTTTTCAGCGCCGGTTCTAAAGGCATCAACGTTTTCGTTGTTTTCTTTTTCAGCATCTACGAGACGTGTTTGTGCTTTGGCTAAACGCTGCTCTAACGAAGCGATACTTTTTTGCAATTTCTCTTTAGGCGACATAGTTGCCATTGCCGCTGCGTTTGCTTTGGCGCGTTCGATAGCAGATCCAGCGGCATCGCTTTTTGTTTCTGTTTTTGGATTTTTATCGTTAAGCGTACTTTTCTCCGCTGTTTCTTTTGGCAAGGAACTGGTGGATGAAGAGTTGCTTACCGATGAACTGCCTAACAATAAAGAGGGGGCTGCTGGGTTTTTAACCGCATGTTCTGCTAAGGCTTTTTCTGCATCCTGTAAACGCAGCTCGGCTTGTTTTAATTGTGCGGCGGTGCGATCTTTGTGTTCTTCTAGCTTGCCGGTTTGTTTTTTACTGGGTTCGGCATGTAGTTTTTCCGTTAGCTTGGCAACACGATCCTTTGCACCGTTAACGGCACGTTCTAATTTAGCTTGCTGCGCAACTGGATCATTTTGTTGTGCTTTTACGCGAGCCATAGCTGCCGCGACAGGGTCTACCGCAGTTGCAGTCTCGGTCGTTTGATCTGATGTTGCTTTAATAACTTCAGTTGTCGGGTTGTTTGCCAAAGCGGCTTTCTTTTCTGCTTGCATCTTTTTCGCTTTAGCGGCTGCTTGTTTACGTGCTTCGCGTTTTGCAGCTTTGTCGGCTTCGGCTTTTTCCATACGTTCTTTACGGAACTCGAAACGTTGGCGAGCGTGACCCGATTTCACTTTTTCTTGTTCAATTTGTTTGATCGCGCCTTTTGATGCGCGATAGTATTGCACCAATGGAATATTAGATGGGCAAACAAATGAGCAAGCTCCACATTCAATGCAATCAAATAAGTTATGGCTTTGCGCACGTTCATGATCTTCTGCTTTTGCGTACCAATATAGTTGTTGCGGCAGCAAGCTTGCTGGGCAGACTTCGGCACACATGCCGCAACGAATACATTCTTGTGCATCGGGCTGCGGTGGTAATTCTTGCTTCGATGGTGCAATTACACAGTTGGTTGATTTCACCACGGGTACTTCTGCACTCTTTAGTGCAAAGCCCATCATGGGGCCGCCCATAATGAGCTTGTTGCCATTCTCTTTTCCATCATCCAAAGAAAAATCTTCTTCGGCAAAACCCAAGTGCTCTAGTGCGAAGTTGATAGGTGTACCCAATAGGGTATACATATTACGTTGTGTGTTAAGTGCGTTGCCAACAAAGGTCGTAATACGAGAGGTTAAGGGCTCGCCTTTTGTAATAGCGCGATGAGCAACGACGGCAGTAGCGACATTTTGCATGACGATGCCTAAGCTCGCAGGAATCGTTCCTGAGGGAACTTCTTTGCCAGTGATCAACTGAATTAATTGTTTTTCGCCACCTGATGGATACTTAGTAGGGAAGGTGATAATGCGAACGCGATCGGTGTCATCTCTTTGTTCTAGTACCGATCTAAGCGCTGCTATCGCATCAGGCTTGTTATCTTCAACGCCGAGTATGATGTTTTTTGGCTCACCTAAAATGTACGATAATAATAACGCGCCTTCAATCACTTCTTCTGCGTGATAGCGCATGAGGCTATGATCAGCAGTGATATAAGGTTCGCACTCTGTGCCATTTAAAATTAAGGTGTCTATGGCAAATTGCGCTTGAGGCTGTAGCTTAATCGCGGTGGGAAAACCTGCGCCACCTAAGCCGGTAATACCGGCTTCACGAATTTTCTGGATGAGTGCTTGTGCGCTATGCTGTCGATAATCATCACATTGCGTAAAGGCTGCGGCGCTATGTTGGCCATCGGTGGTGATTTCAATGCAGGTGCCACTCATACCCGATGCATGGGGAAGTGTACGATCTTCTATCGCGGTTACGGTTCCCGAGCTAGAGGCATGAATCGCCGCGCTAAATCCCCCAACCGCTTCAGCAATTTTTTGACCGCGTAATACCGTATCGCCTACTGCGACGATAGGCATTGCTGGCGCGCCCATATGTTGGTTAAGCGGAAAAACCAATACGGGAGGAACCGGTAACTCGCCAATGGGTAATCGCATTGACTGATCTTTGTTTTCGGGCGGATAAATACCACCATGAAAATCGCCAATCGCTTGACTGACTCGTTGATCGCTCGCTATTAACGTACTCATGCCGCGTTCTCCTCGTCAGACGTAGAAGCGCTTGAATGAAGTGGTTTACGGTCGGTGGCAATTAAGTTGTTCACTTTGTTGGGCGCAGTCCACTTCCATTCTTGTAGCGTTTGTTCAACCGGTAGCATATCAATACAATCAACAGGGCAGGGTTCAACGCATAAGTCGCACCCCGTACATTCATCAACAATCACGGTGTGCATTAGTTTGGCCGCACCTAAAATGGCATCTACAGGGCAAGCCTGAATACATTTGGTGCAACCAATACATTCGTCTTCACGGATATAAGCAACGGTTTTAACCTCGGCTTCTTCGCCGTGCTCTTCATCAAGCGAGGGCGCTTCTACGCCTAGTAACTCGGCAATATTATCAATCGTACCTTGCCCACCGGGCGGGCACTTATTAATCGCTTCGCCTTTGGCAATACCTTCAGCATAGGGTTTACAGCCTGGATGGCCACATTGTCCACATTGGGTTTGCGGCAACAGAGCGTCTAGCGCTTCAACAATAGGATCGCCTTCCACTTTAAATTGCACGGCGGCAAAACCTAAGATGCCACCAAAAATAAGCGCTAAACCGCCTAGTGCAATAAGGGCCGAAAGAATGGGGTTTTGAGTGATGAGCTCTATCATTTTACAGTTGTCATTTTACCATTGTAGTAAAGTTGAATTTCATAGCTGCTATATATAGCTGATACGTATGACTGAACATAGCTGATACGTATAACTGAGCTAAAGTTGTATTAGACCCGCAAAGCCCATAAAGGCAAGTGACATAAGACCAGCCGTAATCATGGCAATAGCGGCCCCTTTAAAAGGCATGGGTACATCGGCTACGGCTAAGCGCTCGCGCATGGCAGAAAATAAAATAAGTACCAATGAAAATCCAAGCGCTGCACCGAAACCATACATAGCTGATTGAAAAAAGTTATGTGCTTTGGTGGTGTTTAATAAGGCCACACCCAATACCGCACAGTTGGTAGTGATTAACGGCAAGAAAACACCTAGTACGCGATACAGCAATGGGCTGGTTTTTTCGATAAACATTTTGGCGAATTGTACGACGACTGCAATAACTAAAATAAACGAGATGGTTTTTAAGTAAGTCAATGATAGCGGCAGCAAAATATATTCGTGTACTAAGTAGCTACAAATAGACGCCAGCGTTAATACAAACGTTGTCGCACAAGCCATACCAATAGCCGTTTCTAGTTTGCTTGACACACCCATGAAAGGGCATAAACCTAAAAACTGCACCAGTACAAAATTGTTGACAAGAATTGTGCTGACTAAAATAGTCAGCATTTCAGTCGTTATTTCAATGATCATGTGTTGTTGCTCGTGTTTTTCATTTGGTATTCTTTATCGTCATGTCGGGTTTGATCTAGCCTCTAGACTTACAGTTTTCGCCATGCCTGATACCCAATCAAGTTGAGCACAAGCTTTGATCCGGTATCTATACGTAGTGCTGGCTTCTATGGATACCGGCATTCGCCCACTACTGTCCGGGATGATTTCAATTTCTTCTTTTTTCCTAACGTTATATGGTTACGTTATACGGTTACTTTCTTTGGTTGCGTTCTTTACCTCAAAGAAAGTAACCAAAGAAGGAGGATCCTATTCGCAGGCATTGCCTCCCCTAGATGGGGGGGTACGTGAAAAACGCAGGAGCAGTTTTTTATCGGCTCCTCTACGCGCTTCGCCAGAAAAGGCGTTGCGGAACTCGTTGCCAAAAAACGCTCCTCTAGCAGTCCTCGCTTAACCCTTTTCTGACTCCAGTGCTCGACTGCTCTAAGGCGCTTGTCTGTGCTAGCCGAAATCAAGTCTCGCTTAACTAAATATTCACCTAATCTAGAGTCTATAAAGCTTACTGCGATTTTGCTTAAATCATCCCGGACAGTACTGGGCATTCACCGGTATGGCGTATTCACCGTTAATATAAATACTACTTACAGTAACTTATTTATAACAACTATTTACATGACCCGCATGCCGGGTGTTGCTCCGTCGTGGGGTTCTAATAGGTAAATCTCTTCACCCCCGGGACCGGCTGCTAATACCATGCCTTCTGATATGCCAAACTTCATTTTACGTGGCGCAAGGTTAGCGACTAAAATAGTGAGCTTGCCTTCTAAGTCTGATGGCTGGTAAGCGCTTTTAATGCCTGAAAAAACATTACGAGTTTCTCCACCTACATCTAAAGTGAGTTGTAATAGTTTATCGGCGCCTTCTACGTGCGAGGCTTTTACGATTTTGGCAACACGTAAATCGACCTTGGCAAAAGTATTAAAATCAATTTCGGCGGCGATAGGCTCATCTATTATTTCGCCACCCGTTTCTATCGTATGCACTGATTTTTTGGATACGGTTTTCGTTGCGGTTTGTGATTCAACTTGTGCTTGAGTATTTACCGCTGCATTTGTGACTAACATCGCATCGATTTGATCTTGTTCTACACGGGTAAGTAAGGGTTTAAATTTATTAATGCTGTGCTCGCCCGCAAATTGGGTTGCGTTTTCCCATGTAAGTTCGGTATTTAAAAAAGCTTCGGCGTTACGGCTAAGCTCTGGTAGTACGGGTTTTAAATAGGTGGTGATCACGCGAAACATATTAATGCCCAGCGTACAGACATCAATCACTTGCTGCTCTTGGCCTTCTTGCTTAGCAAGTGCCCACGGCGCTTTTGCTGCAATATATTCGTTGGCTGCATCTGCAAGGTTCATGATTTCGCGCATGGCTTTAGCAAATTCACGGGCTTCGTATAAGTTCGCAATGGTCTCGTTGGCTTCTACAAAGGTCTGCCATAGTTCAGGGTTTTCAATCGTGGGCGATAACACACCGCCACTTTTTTGAATGAACTTGGCGGTACGACTAGCAATGTTAACAACCTTGCCTACAAGATCAGAGTTAACTCGGACTAAAAAGTCTTCAAGGTTTAAATCTAAATCATCTACGCCGCTGGTTAATTTAGCCGCAAAATAATAACGTAAATATTCTGGCTTTAAGTGATCAAGATAGCTGCGGGCATTGATAAAGGTGCCACGCGACTTCGACATTTTTTGCCCGTTAACGGTTAAAAATCCGTGAACGTTAACCGCCGTTGGCGTACGAAATTTAGCTGAGTGCAACATGGCTGGCCAGAATAACGCATGGAAGTTCACAATGTCTTTACCAATAAAATGATAAAGCTCGGTGCCGTTGTTTAGATTGGCGTCACCGCTCTCGTCATCAATCCAATAGTCTTCCCAGTTTTCCCCCGTTCTTTCGCATAGATTTTTAAAGCTGGCGATGTAGCCGATAGGGGCGTCTAGCCACACATAAAAATATTTACCCGGTTGGTTAGGTATTTCGAAGCCAAAGTAGGGTGCATCACGAGAGATATCCCACTCTTGTAAACCACTATCGAGCCATTCTGCCAGCTTGTTTGCCATTTCAGGTTGCAAGTGGCCAGCGCGTGTCCAGCTTTTTAAAAATTCGGTGAACTCCGGTAACTTAAAGAAAAAATGTTCGGATTCTTTTTCAATCGGTGTGGCACCAGAAATGGCCGACTTAGGATTTAACAAATCCGTTGGCGAGTAAGTTGCGCCACAAGCCTCACAGTTATCACCGTATTGGTCTTCGGCTTTACATTTAGGACAAGTGCCTTTGATGTATCGATCCGCTAAAAACAATTCTTTTTCGGGGTCATAAGCCTGTGTGATATTACGCGATGCAATATGGCCATTGGCTAGCAGGCGCTCATAAATCAATTCAGATAAGGCTTTGTTTTCTTCTGAGTGAGTAGAGTAAAAGTTATCAAATTCAACAAAAAATTCAGCAAAATCTTTTTCGTGTTCCGCTTTTATATTGGCAATTTGCTCTTCTGAGCTAATGCCATTTTGCTCGGCTTTTAGCATGATGGCAGTGCCGTGGGCATCGTCGGCGCATACGTAGGTGCATTTGTGACCACGCATTTTTTGAAAACGCACCCAAATATCCGTTTGAATATATTCTACTAAATGGCCTAAGTGAATAGAACCATTGGCGTAAGGGAGTGCACTGGTCACAAGAATTTTGCGTGTCGGCTGAGATGCTGCCATGAAAATGTTGCCCTGAAGTCGGTTAACGAAAAGCGTTCGATATAAAATAAAGTCACGGATTATAGCAGTTAATACGGGCGTAAACAGTGATTAGTGCTTGATTTAAGGTAGATTATATGGGAATTTGCTTATTCCTTTTTTTATCTAACAACTTGGTGGTTTTTCACCCATGTCTTCTCTGTTATGTGCGTAAAGATCTCCCTGTTATTGGTAACTACACAGCACTGCCCCGTAACTGTTCAGATTGCAGTCAATATTGTGCTGAGCAAGGCGAAAAATGTGAGTTTACACGTGTAAATAATCATTTTTTAACGCAGTTCTGCGCGTTTTTGACTGTGAGCTGAGTAGTTACTATTATTTTTCCATCCAGAATTACACTAGGTTAACCCATGTCCGATATGTCAAATGCAGCACAAAACGCGATTTTTCCTCTTCTTGATTCGGTGATTGATCCCTTATCTCAACGTTCTTTACTAAGCCTAGATGCGATAAGCGATATTCAATTTACCCATAATACCATCAGCCTTTCGGTGACTTTGGGGTATCCCAGTGAGTCAATACAGAAAGACATCAGTGAACAATTATGGGCAGCACTTAACACTATTGATACGATTGATGGCGAGAGTGTTGATAAGGTCAATATTGATATTGGCTGGCAAGCGCCAAAAAACGTGAATATAGAGGAGCAGCCCTTACTCAATGGTGTGCGCAATATTATTGCCGTGGCCTCGGGTAAGGGGGGCGTTGGTAAATCGACCACCAGTGTAAATCTCGCCTTAGCATTGGCCAAGCTGGGTGCAAAGGTGGGTATCTTGGATGCGGATATCTATGGCCCTAGCCAAGCGATGTTACTAGGTATAGGTGCTAAGCGCCCTGAAGTGCGTGAGCAAAAGTATATGTTGCCCAATGAAGCGTACGGCGTTAAATCCATGTCGATGGCGTATCTAGTGACCGAGCAAACTCCCATGGTGTGGCGTGGCCCTATGGCAACCGGTGCCTTACAGCAGTTGTTATTTCAAACCGACTGGCAAGACCTTGATTACTTGTTTGTGGATATGCCACCGGGTACTGGTGATATTCAACTCACACTCTCGCAAAAAGTTCCTGTGAGTGGGGCGGTAGTGGTGACTACTCCCCAAGATATCGCCTTATTGGATGCGAAAAAAGCCATCGAAATGTTTAACAAAGTGAATGTGCCGATTATGGGTGTGGTTGAAAATATGGCCGTACATCAGTGTAGCCAATGTGGGCACAGCGAACATATCTTTGGTGAAGGCGGCGGTGAGCGTATCGCCAAAGACTACGGCACGCAGTTGTTAGGCGCACTGCCATTGGCTTTATCTATTCGTGCAGATGCGGATAGTGGTAAGCCGAGTGTCGTTGCCGATCCCAGCAGCGCTATTAGTCAACAGTACATTGATATCGCACAAAAAACGGCTGCGGCCTTGTGGCTACAGTATATGGATTCATCCGCGCCAGTCATTACGATAAGCGATGATTAATCTCTGAAAGGCACCCTTATTTACCGGATACCGTTATGTCATTACCCACCGATCTCGCCGTGATTCAGCAATACGCAATAGACCTTGTTACGTACGTTTTTATGTGGCTATCCAGCCCTACATTTTATGCCCAGTGCGCCTTCGTGATAGTTGCAGTGGCGTCGGCATACATTGTGGGTCGTTTTATTGTGAGCAGTCTGTTGGTACGTAAAGTGGCCGATATAGCTGACGATAGCGTTATGCGTGGGGTGAAACAATGGCTCTACGATGCGGATGATTTGATCAAATTGTTGGTCAACGTTGTCGCCTTAGCCATTGCCATAGAAATTAGTCTTGCGGTGGTGCAGCAAGATGGCTTAATACGCTTTGCTCAGGGTGTAGCTATGGCCTTCTTTTGTCGAGCATTGATCACACGTTATGTGGTTAATGGACTGCTAAAAACCTTCTTTAAGTGGACCGTGTTGCCTATGGTCATACTGTATGTGGTGGGCTGGTTAGAGCGTACGGTGAGTTATCTCGATAGCGTGAGTTTGGGGGTAGGTAATATAGAATTCTCGCTTTACGGTATTTTTAGAGCAGTGTTTTTTGGTTTGATTCTCTTTTGGCTAGGGCGCGCATCAAATAACGCAGGGCAGCAATTTATTCGCCAACGAGAAGATATCGATATTGGCACCAAAGAAGTATTCGCCAAACTATTTGAAG
>JBLHVA010000036.1:0-11599 GCA_047630005.1 Candidatus Endobugula sp.
ATAAAACGTTGTATCGATAAAGATTTATACCATTGGCTGACGCGATGGTTTAATCCCTTGGCTGAAGCGACCCATGGTGATTTAGATCAACTGATGGAAACGCTCACCTTTGCCAGTCAAGAGGATAAGCCATTTGGTTATGATTTTTCCTCATTATTAACCTTGTCTCAACCTGTTTCGGATAGTGAAAATGGTGTTTGGTTATTGGATGGTGTTCCCCACAAGTCTATTTCTATAGATGCTATACGCCGTAAACCTACCATTGGTCATTTAACCGGAGAAAGGCGTATAGGTGAAAACTTATATGCCGCCTTTGACAAGTTTCCAACAGGCACTATTTTGTCGATTTGCATTACGATTGAGCCACAAGATATTGTGGAAAACAAAATCGTTAAAATCATTAATGCATCCAAAGGAGAACTGGCAGAAACTATCTCGACAGAGCGTGATGCTCACCGAGCTTTAGAGCTGATATCAAATGGGGATTATTTATATCCTACCGTCATGACGCTATTTATTAAGGGCGATAATCTCACCGACCTAAAACAAAAGATGAACGAAAGTAATGCCTTGTTACTGGCGAATGGTCTACATCCTATCCGTGAATTTGACGAACAATTACCTCTGCACACCTATATCAAGCAGTTGCCCATGAACTATGAGCCTGCTAGAGACAAACATGAAAGAAAAGGGCGGTTGGTATTTTCCAGCGACCTCGCAAAACTATTACCGTTTTATGGCCGTTCAACAGGCACCGGCCACCCTGGTTTGGTTTTTTATAACCGTGGAGCAGAACCATTAACATTTGATCCCTTAAACAAACTAGACCGAGCAAAAAATGCCTTTGGGTTGGTACTTGGGCCTCCAGGTTCGGGGAAGTCGGCACTAATGGTGTATATCCTCCTGCAAATTGTTTCCATCTATAAGGCACGTATCTATATTATTGAAAAGGGTGGTTCTTTTAAGCTCTTTGGTGATTATTGCAGGCATTTTGGGCTTTCTGTTAACCAAGTCACATTGCATCCTAAATATGATATTAGCTTGCCTCCTTTCTCTGATGCTTTTTTAATGTTAGAAAAAGAAGAGGCCAAACAAAAATTAGCGAGAGATTATGAAACAGAATCTTTAGATCGCTCAGACCAAAGCGACGATGATGAGGAAGAACGAGACTATTTGGGCGAGATGGAATTAAAAGCCCGAGTCATGATTACGGGAGGGGATGAAAAAGAAGAAGACAAAATGACCCGCGCTGATCGTTTGAGTATACGTAAAGGGATTGTTAATGCAGCGTTATTGAAAAAGCAGATAATTGAGCAAGCAGAGCAAAGCCATACACCACTAACAGACAAGCAACAACAAGTGATAACAGAAGATGTCGTTGCCGCCATGAATGAACTAGCCGCCGATCCACTGCTAAGCGAAAGCAAGCGTGAGCGTATTAAAGACATGGCAGATTCTATGGAGTTGTATTGTAGTGGCACCGCAGGCCATTTTTTTAATCGCCCCGGTAAAGCATGGCCAGAGGCTGATGTCACTATTTTAGAAATGGGACTATTAGCCAACGAAGGCTATGAAGATCAGTTGGCGCTAGGGTTTATGGGGCTAATGAACCAAATTAACGGGGTGGTTGAACGCGAACAATATAGCGATAGGCCAACCTTTGTTCTCGGTGATGAATCTCACTTAATTACCACCAATATGCTACTGGCGCCTTTTTTAGTCAAGGTAGTCAAAATGTGGCGAAAACTAGGGTGTTGGCTATGGCTCGCTACCCAAAATATGGAGGATTTCCCCAATGTCGCTAAAAAGCTGCTAGGCATGTTTGAATGGTGGTTTGCCATGGTTTGTCCAAAGGAGCAAATAGACCAAATTGCTCGGTTTAAGGATTTAACCGACGAGCAAAAAAGTATGTTATTAGCTGCCAATAAAGAGCCAGGAAAATATACCGAAGGGGTCGTCATGGCCGATAAAGTTCAAGCCCTTTTTAGAAATGTCCCGCCACCATTGGCACTAGCGTTAGCCATGACAGAAAAGCATGAAAAAAGAGAGCGTGCGAAAATTATGGAAGAAGAGGGGTGTACTGAGTTGGAGGCGGTTTTTAAGATTGTGGAGGGGATGAAACAAGCTAAAAAGCACCAACAGTAATATGTATTAATGTGATTACCAAGGGACTATGTCTTAACACAATTAGATTAGAGGTTGGAAAGCGACGTTAAAAGTTATTGTGTCATAAATTTCATGAGTTATGCGCGTTACTTGTGAAATATTACAAACGGGTCTGCCTTGAAAAGGTTAGCTAAGTCCATTTCAATTGAAGAAAGGTTGTAAGCGTGGAAGTTATTGATGCCTCACGCACTGGAAAAAGCACGTCATTAAAACCCTGATATGAAATCAAGCAATAATGTAATGAATGGTACTTTTTGGTCTGAAAGCACATGTCGGTGTTTATCGTCGAAGTAAATAGAGGCTCTTAGATGTTTTGCTTTTAATAATCCCATGAGTCACAACAAGTTCTAGGAGGTTTGTTGCATGGTGATGAGCTTAGCCTGAAAATGATTCATCTTTTTTTTAGGTTTAATAAGTGATGGGGAAATACACAAAACTTTAACTGAAATGCCTATAAACTAATGGCGCGCATAAAGTGCGTCGAAAGTTTTTATGAGTTAATCAGATGTTCTTATAATGATCGAACACATTAAGGGAAAATGTGTTGCCGGTAGGATGCTGACGGAAGCGCTAATTTATGATGGAGCCGCTTGAGATCCAAAGAATGCAGCTCGCCTCTAAGTTGACAGACGCCTTATGAATAATAGGTGGTTGTCAGCTTAGGAGCGAGCTACTAGACAAAAAAATAAATGTATAAATTAAATCTAAATAATATATTTCGATAGGTTTACGTTTTTTTTATCGCGGATATGAATTAATCTAGAAGCTGTAATTTACGCCTACAGATATTGCAGAAGCTTTTAGCGAACCGCCTCCTGCACCATTGTCATCCCCGTACTGAATATACTCTAGGTTAAGACTTGTATTTTGCGAAACTTCAAAGTCAACTCCTGCGCCAAAAGAAGCTCCATCAGTTTTTGACGTATCGCCAGTGCTATCATCATATTCGATGTTGCTAAATCCAACTAGCAGATAGGGAGAAACTGGGCCACCTAAAGAAAATTTTCCTAAAACACTAACAAGCTGGCTAAGCTCTATCTCTACGCCGGTAGAATAATCGTCTTCACCGACCCCAAAACCTAAACGGCCTTCTATAGCTATATGCTCGTTAAATTCATAACCTCCAACCAGTATTATGGCTTTAGGATCAGCTTCACCATCCGCAGCAGTACCTTTTTGCTCATAGGTTGTTTGTGCTAGCTGGCCACCAATATAACCACCTTCGGCAAATGAAAATGTTGCACTAGACAATAGTACGACTGTAAAAGTTGCACTGATAAAATTTTTAATAGACATGCTAAAATTCCTTAATTTATTTATATGCAGGGTTGGTCAGAGATATACGCGAAGAATCTTACAGGCCACAGTAGCTAGATTCAACACTAATGTAAGTAATTTGGGTGAAAAATTAAAATGCAAGCGACAATCTATTTTAGAATTCAGTTTGTGCTTCGGAGAGTGTCATCTTATCTAACGTTCTGACGACAACTTATTTTTTTCAAACAAAAATAGATTGCACGCAGAAGCTGATAAGTCATCGTGGCGGATTTTCATGGATAGGTATCATCTGTCTCTTGGTGTTTATTTGTTGCGTTTTTTTATTCACATAAATTCACTTAAAAATACGAAGCAGTAACCCCCCCCTTTTTTTTGTCACTTAAATCATTGTTTTTTGTCAGGCCATTTTATTTGTGTGAGCCAGCACACAAAAATCTTAAAAGATGGGGTTTTTTTTTGACAAGCTAGCATAGTTGGACTATCGTTAATCGCTTTTTACTTGTATGATCCCGTCAAATGAATTTTGTCGTTTTTGTCGCTCTTCAAATTAATAATAGGGAAATAATTAATAATAATGGGATACTATGGGGTGGTGTGTAAGGTATTTGCGTCTTTAGCGTGTGGTGTATTGTGTGTTCTATCGGCATTCAGTTACGCTCAAGATATACCGGAAGGTGAGGCAGCAAGGCAGCTCATCCGAGAGCAAGAGCAACGTCAGCAACAAGAATCGCTATTAAAAGACGATGTGGATGTACGCTTAGATCGTCCGTCGATGCCGACGTCGGCTATTATGTTTCCTGTCAATGAATCCCCCTGTTTTGTGATTAACGATATTGCGTTGGTTGGACAACGTCTGACGGAATTTTCGTGGTTGCTGGATCGGTTTTATCGGTCGTTTAGTAAAGAGATGAAAAACGAATTAGGCGGGGAATACGAATCAGCTTACGCATTACTCGAAGCGAGCAAAAATTACGTTTTAGGTCGCTGTATGGGTTCTGTGAGTATTAACAATGTCATGGCACGTCTGCAAAACCAATTAATTGAAAAAGGCTATGTGACCTCTCGTATCGTGGCCGGTTCACAAGAACTCAGCACGGGTGTATTAGTGTTAACGCTTGTACCAGGTGTGGTCGGTGACATTCGATTTTCGGATCAAAAAAACCGTAACAATGTATTACCGATGAATAAAAATGATTTGCTCAATCTACGGGATATAGAGCAGGCATTAGAATCTATGCGACGTTTACCTAGCGTCACCAGCGATATCAATATCGTGCCCGCACAAGGTGAAAACGCCCAGCCCGGTGAAAGTGACTTAGACATCACATGGGCGCAAGACTTTCCCTTAAGAACGGTGTTATCACTGAATAATAGCGGCACAGAATCGACAGGGGAGCTGCAAGGCAGTGCGTCATTTTCTTACGATAACCTCTTTGGTTTACACGATATAACGACACTATCCATCGGTCATGATGTGGGTGGCGCAGAGCCGTTGAAGGGCGGCACCGATTCTTATAGTCTTGGCTATTTGGTTCCTTTTGGTTATTGGAATGTCTCATTAAACACGAGTAAAAGTGGCTATTTTCAAACTATCCCAGGCAATAGAGTGGACTATCAATATAGCGGTGAAAGTCGTAATGCCAATCTGGATATTTCACGGCTCGTTTATCGCGATAAGATACGCAAGCTGACGTTAGGGTTGAACACCTGGTATCGCGATTCTAAAAATTTCATTCAAGATGCCGAAGTGTTAGCACAACGTCGCCGAACGGCTGGGATTGAACTCAATGCCAACTACCGCCAATTTATCCAACAGGCGACCTTTAGTGGTGCTATTACCTACCGCCGTGGTACCGGTGCCTTTGGCGCCTTAGCCGCTCCCGAAGATACCTTTGGTGAAGGTGCCTCTCGCCCTCGCATTCTCAAAGCCAATGTGCAGCTTAACGTGCCGTTTACACTGGCCAATCAACGTTTTCAATACAGCACAGAATGGCGACGACAATACACCCGAGAACGACTAGTCACGCAAGATCGCTTTAGCATTGGCGGCCGTTATACCGTCAGAGGTTTTGATGGTGAAAGCACCTTGTTATCCGAAACGGGCTGGTTAGTAAGAAACGACCTCACCATGAATTTAGGCGGTTCAGCCCATTCGGTTTACCTCGGTGTGGATTACGGCAAAGTCGGTGGTTTTTCAGCTTCATCTCTATTAGGCGATGAACTCACTGGAGCGGTGATTGGCTTTAAAGGCACCTTCTTCGACAGCTTATCCTACGACTTGCTCGCAGGCCGCTCACTGAATCATCCAGAAGGTTTTAGTACTGATAGTGGAGTAGTGCAATTCTCGCTCAACTGGGCTTATTGAAACACCAACATTATTTTTTATAACGCACAAAAGCGTATAGCAAAACAGATCGACTAAGAATAAATAAAGGATAAAAGCATGAATCAGGGTATTTACCGTTTATTATTTAACGTAGTAAAAGGTGTGTGGGTTGTCGTGGGCGAAATCGCCAAAACTCGACAAAAAACGGGCCGTCGCCCGTTACAACAAGGGCAAACAGTATCGTTAACAGCAACATTATCGCCATTGCGCTGTGCCTTGTTATTTGCCCTTGGTCATTTAGTCTTGAGTGCGCCGTTATGGGCAGATATTATCGCTGACCCCAATGCGCCTGCTAGCCAACAAGCCATAATCTTAAACACCGCTAACGGTTTACCCCAAGTGAATATTCAAACCCCTACCGCAGGGGGTGTATCACGTAATCAATACAGCCAATTCGATGTGGATGCACAGGGCGCGATTCTAAATAACTCCCGTACTAATACCACCACCCAGTTGGGTGGTTTGGTTAGCGCTAACCCGTACTTAGCGGGAGGTAGTGCGACTGTCATCTTGAACGAAGTCAATTCCACCAACCCTAGCTTACTGAACGGTCATATCGAAGTCGCGGGTAGTCGCGCAGATATTATCTTCGCCAACCCTGCAGGGATTAGTTGCTCAGGTTGTGGTTTTATTAATGCTAACCAAACCGTACTTACCACCGGCGATGTTATTTTTAATGGCAATACCATCGACGCCTATCGAGTAAATGATGGCACCATTAGTATTAATGGCGATGGTCTAGACGCCACCGATAGCAACTTTACTCACCTGATTTCGCGCTCTGTTGAGGTGAATGCAGGTATTTGGGCGCAAGACTTACAAATCACTACCGGCACCAATCAGGTTGAGGCTAGCAACAACAGTGTCACCGAGCTAGGTAGCGGATCAGGCCAACCGAATTTTGCGATAGATGTATCGGCATTGGGTGGCATGTATGCCAACGTGATTCGATTAGTCGGTACCGAAGACGGTGTAGGCGTGCGCAACGCCGGTGAAATTGGCGCATCAGTGGGTGAATTTACCTTGTCTGTTGATGGGCGCTTGGAGAATACCAATATCATTGTGAGCGCAGGTAATGTAACGCTATCTGCAACCAACGATATAGACAATATCGATGGCGAAATTCACTCTGATTCAGGTATATCAATAACGGCTGAAAACGTGCTCAATACGAATGGCGCGATAACCGCCTTGTCGGATATAGCGATCAATACCGATGGCGATCTAATTAACCAGTCGGGCAGTATTCTTAGTAATGGCCACGTTACTATAGATGGCAATGTCACAACAGATGCTCAGAATATAAACAATGCTGAAGGCCTTATTCAATCTCAGCTAACGATGACGTTAAACGCTGCCACAATTAACAACACCAGCTCAGGCACCACGGCTGGCATTCTTGCTGGTCAAGCCCTCACACTGAGCGCGGATCAGATTGATAACTCACAGGGCTATATCGAATCTGCTGCAGCTGTAACCGTTGTTTCCACGGGCGAGGTTAATAATGCGCAGGGCGTGATAGAAGCGGCTGGCGATATAGATATTCGCGGCGCGAGTGTTGCTAACGATAGTGGTTACATCGGGGCAGTAGGCAATATTGCACTCACTACAACGGGGGATATCGATAACCGCCAAGGTGAAGTGATTACTAATAAAGCGCTGACGGCTAACGCAACGAACATAGATAACAGGGAAGGCTCACTGAGAGCACAAGAAGATATCACCCTTGATGTGGGAGCGGGCACATTACAAAATGATGAAGGCTTTATTGAATCGAATGGCGCAGTGGATATTGTTGCCGCCACAATAACTAACACTCTGACCCGGCGCTCGATTGTACTCGTCGATGATGATGGCAACCCCATTTACCTAAGCGATGTCGATGGTAACTTCATTCTTGATGAGGATGGTGATGAGCAGCTTCAATACGTACTAACGAAAGGTATTGTCGGCGATACCGTCACTATTGCTGCGGATACCGTAGACAATAGGGATGGCCAAATCGTCGCCGATATCACACAAGTCACCGCAGATGTGTCTATTGATAACAGCGAAGGACTCATAAAAGCGGATGCTGGCCTTAACGAGATTACAACTCATACATTAACCCAATCTGAAACGTCTGAAATATCAGGTGTTGACACTCAAATATCCGTCAGTGATACCTTCACTAACCGTGGTTTAGTCAATAGCAGTGGTGAGACACGAGTCGATACTGAAACATTGCTCAACTATGGCACCGGGCGTATTTATGGCGACCACATAATTATTGATGCAGAAACACTAAAAAACCATAAAGAAGGCAATAAGTCGGCATCCATTGCCGCTCGTACAGAGTTAGATATTGGTGTGACCACACTAGATAACCGTGATGGCTCGACTATTTACAGTGATGGGGATATTGATATCGGTGGAGATATTGATAGCGATGGTCAGGCAGAGGGTACAGCCAATAGCATCACCAACGCTAGTGCGACCATAGAGGCATTAAAAAACTTATCCATTGACGCAGATACATTGGACAATATTGACCTTTATTTTGAAAAAGAATCCATAAGGCAACCTAATGAAGTAGTTGATTCACTCACGTGGCGTGAGATTTGGGAAGAGGAAAAGATTAGAACGGCGCCAAGCCGCTTAATTTCGGGTGGCGATAGCACTTTTACTGTTGATACATTAAATAGCATCAATAGCGAGATAACGGCAGGAGGAGACCTAACCCATATAGGCTCAACCCCTAATAATAAAGGTACGGATGGTGAAAGAGTGGTGACTGAAAGGCACGCTGGCTATTCCTATCAGAGTTGTAGAAGAACTTGGTACGGTAAGAAAAAATGTAGCACGGTTGTAGTTACTCATCCTTACACACGCACAACATCCTCTACCTTTACACTACTAGCCCCCATATTCGAAGGCAATAACGATAAAACCAACGGTCTAGATATAGATGATAATGCTATTCTGAATGTGAGCAATCAAAATGCAGGGGCTGGAGGTGTAGGCAGTAATACGCGTACATTGGCGGGTATTGATGTTAATACGACCAGTAGCCTTTTTTCAGAAAACGCCTCTCCAGATGCCACTTATTTGGTAGAAACAGATGCGCAATTCACCGATAGCCGCCAATGGTTATCATCATCTTATGTGACCGATCAATTAGCAAAGTCTCCAGATGTAACAAATAAACGTTTAGGCGATGGCTTTTATGAACAGCGTGTGGTGCGTGATCAAATCGTAGCCTTAACAGGGTATCGCTTTTTAAATAATTACAGTAACGATGAGACACAGTATCGTGCATTACTAGATAACGGTATTACATTCGCGCAAGCGCATAATATACGCCCGGGCATTCGATTGAGTGCGGAGCAAATGTCGCAATTGACTAGCGATATTGTATGGCTTGAAGAGCAAGAGATCACCTTGGCCAATGGCGGCACACAACAAGTACTGGTGCCGAAAGTATATGCCTTAGTGAATGATGGCGATTTATTGCCCTCAGGCTCTTTGATCTCAGCGAATAATATTGACTTCACTAACACCAATTTTTCTAACGGTGGTTCCTTATTTGCTCGCAATGCTATACAAGTGAATGCCCAAGATGTTCAAGATATAGGGGGGCGTTTGCAGGCATCCCGTGTATCTGTGAGTGCAGACGATGATATCACCCTTGAAGGCAGTCAATGGCAAACAAGTGGTGACCTCATTCTTAATGCCGGTAGAGATATCGCTGTACGCTCTCAGCAAGATGAAACTACTCAATCTGATGGTGCATACTATCGCTACATGACACGCAAAGGTCGCTTAACCGCAGGCAATGGTGGGACGGCTAGCCAACTCAATATTGCCGCTGGACGTAATGCCGCGTTTTCAGGTGTCGCTTTAGAGAATAATAGTTCTGGCGACACCACACTACAAGCAGGCAATAAGTTAGTCGTGGACACCATTATAGAGACGGATCGCCGTAGTGGCCGAGGTATGACTTACTCTAGTCAAAATGAAGTCACTAGCCAAATTGATGCTAAGGGAGATATTAACTTACTAGCGGGTGGTGACTTATTGCTGCGCGGTGCGGGTATCAACACAGATCAGTCGCTACAGTTAGAGGGTGAGAATATTAATCTCACGACGGCTGAAAATAAACTCAACAGCCACGTACATGGCGGGGGTTATGCGTTT
Organism: Candidatus Endobugula sp.; assembly: GCA_047630005.1. Taxonomy (GTDB): domain Bacteria; phylum Pseudomonadota; class Gammaproteobacteria; order Pseudomonadales; family Cellvibrionaceae; genus Endobugula. The sequence continues at coordinate 10,007 of JBLHVA010000036.1, forward strand.
ATCAATCGTTCTTTAAAGAACGAAGGTGTGAGACTTAACGCAGGCGATAACGTGACTATTAATGCAGGCGATGAACTCAATATCTATGGAGCAACGGCAGCCGGAGGTGCGGACATTACCTTATCCGCAGAAAATGATATTAGTATCCAGGCTGCACAAGACGAGAGTTATCAATATTCACGGATCAAAAAGAAAAAATCATGGGGGCGTAGCAAAACCACCATTAAAGAAAGCTTTGCCACACGTAACGTGGGCGGTGACCTTACAGCAGGTAACAATCTCACCATTAATAGCACGATTAATAATGACAATAGCGTCACCGCTAATATAAGCACTGGCGATGTGACTATTGTGGGTAGTGATTTAACCGCAGAAAACCAAGTCGCCATTGCGGGCGACAGCGTGACCATTGCGGATAAAAAAGAAGTGATGTTTACGCGGGAAGAAACCCACAAGAGCGGCTGGGGTGGCTTGAGTAAAAAAAGCACGGGTAAAATTAATCGAGCCGAACTGATTCAAGCCAGCGAACTGGTGGCTAACCAGCGCAATTTGGATTTAATCTCCGCATCAAATATTGCCATTATTGGCTCTAACATTCGTAGTGGTGAGGATATTAACTTAACTGCCGTCGACGATATTGTTATCACCGCAGACCGAGCCCTCGCCCAAGCGCAAGAATGGTCAAAAGAAACCAAATTCCTCAGTAGTCTGTCTAGTGTCTATTCACGCGAAGACAAACTCAGTGGCTCCACCACCGCTACTGTCGTCGCCAGCGAAATTAATGCGGGCAATAATGTCACCATTAATGCTGGTCGTGCACGGGTAGTGGGCTCTGATATTCTGGCGGGTAACGATGTTAACGTCACCACCGATATTGGCGATATTGTGGTAGAAAGCGCGCAATCGACCTCAGACAGCTACAGCAATGAAACCACCGTTAAAGTGAGCATGACCGACATCATCGAACAGGCCATCGATGTCGACGCCTTAGCGGATTCATTCAGTGATGGACAGGCCACCATGTCTATCGCCAAGGTCACCTACGATAAAATCGATACCCAAACCACCGCGACGGCTCATCGTGCTAGTCAGCTCCTAGCCAATAATAATGTCAGCTTTGATTCGGTAGGCGATATCGCCATTACCGGCTCAGATATTATTGCTGATGCGGATAATAGCCAGCAAGGCGATGCTACCTTAGTCGCCGGTGGTGATGTCACCATCAAAGAAACGGCCGATATCAGCGATACTGAAACCGATGAAGTGCACGGCAAAGGCGAAATCAGCGCTGTGGTACAACATCAAGCCATCGAAATAGTAAAAGCCGCCAAAGCGGTGAAAGAAGCCAGAGACCAAGTCAAAACCGCCAAAGAAGATTACCGCAAATACAAAAAAGACCTCGTCCTACTCAACGATCAGCGAGATCAGCTACAAACCGATTACAACAACAAAGTCCCGGGTTTACTCTACGAGGATATTATCGATCTTAATAGTCTGATTGACGAAGTCGAATCGGATAAAGAGTGGTATCAAGCGGGTATCGCTTTAGCGGCGATCAATCTCGCCAGTAAAATCACCTTGCTGGTTCAACAA
>JBLHVA010000037.1:0-11502 GCA_047630005.1 Candidatus Endobugula sp.
GGGCGCGCGCTGTCTTTTCATAATATCTGCTTCATGGCCAAGAATCCGCAGGGCTAATAAATAGGCCGCCCGTAGATGCAGCCCAATCCCAATAAGCTTGTGGTGCTTGAGGATCGCCTTCTAAAGGCAATAAAATAACATTGACTTGCACGCCGCTCAGCTTTGCTTGCTGCAAGCTATAAACGAATAAACGTAAACGGCATTCACCAGTAATCGTTTTAGCTTTACCAAATAAAGAAGTGCAGCCAGCTAAGGAGCTTAAGCTTTTAGAGCGCTCACCTAATGTGGGCAGGCCATCGGTAACCACATAGAGGTGGGTCATATTAGGGTTAATCGTTTTGATCTCCCTGAGTGCAGCTTGTAAATTGGTACCATTTTGCGGAATGAGCTGTTCTATTGCTCGGCTGAGTTTTTGCATCGAGCTGGCGTTATTGGCCGATACTCGACTCAGAGTGCCGACCTTACTTGCTGTATCGTTAAAACTGACCACGCTCACATAAGAGGATTGTGGTAACCGCGCAAGCAGCCATTTAACAACGCGTTTGGTTCGTTGCCATTTAGGCGCATTTCTTTTATTGCTATCGTTACCGATTTTACGACGAATAATATTGATGAGCGTTTCATCGGTCATGGATGCGCTAGTGTCCATCAAGATACCTATATGCTTACCTTCGACTTTTAAACCGAGCAAGTAATTTTCTTCGCCGACACCTTCTAACTGGACATTTTCATCCGCTGGCAATGGTGCGGCAGCAGCGACAGATTGTTCTACATCAGCCAGTACTGCTTTTTTGTCATTAAGTGCGCGCTGGGTGTCATTTTGTTGCTGTGCGAGCTGCTGAATACGTTGTTTTATTTTCGCGAGAGATGCCGCTTCAGATGAGATGTCCTCGTCAGTTTGCGCTATCGCATCTTTGGTGGCAGCAGTATTATTTTCTAATGCGGCTAGCTCTTGTTGTAGACGCTCGATTTCATCACTGGGCACGTTAGTTGCGGCATTAAATTTCACCAACATCAAAATAAGTATGATGGCACCTAAACCACAGGCCATCACATCTAAAAATGCGAGATTGAAACCGTCTGACGAGCGTCGCTTAAATAACATGGGAATGCCTCTGCACAAATGTCATTTTTTCCTCATACTGCGTTAAAAACCTACTCAAGCGGTCATTTATATTTATAAACTCCCTCTTTCCGTGTCTTTTTGCTCTCGCTTTAAAGCGCCTACTTTTGGTGCCTGAAAACAAAATCTCTATCCGTGCAAAGGTATCATAATAATTTATCATTAATTACTGATGTAAATGCGCTAGCAAGTTGGTTTCGCAACTGCGCTGGGTGTTGATGACCATCTGATCTTGGCGACTTTGTAATATGTGCAAGATAAACATCAACAACAAACTAAGTAACAAGGCAACAAAAGTAGAGTTAAACGCAACACCTAGGCTTGCAGTCATACCGGCAATATCACCTGCTAATGCTTCATCAGCTTGCGCTAGCGCCTGCCCAATACCCCGTACCGTACCCACGAAGCCGATAGAGGGAATCGCCCAAATAATATAGCGAATCATATTATTACCCGACTCTAACTGCATAGCTAAAGCTTCAACACTAGAGGCAATCGCATCGGAGGCGTGTTGTACATTACGGGTATTTTTGTAGCGTTTAAGGCAGTTAATCCATGTGGCGATGGCCGAGTTATCTTTGTATTGGCTGCCCTCTAAGGTCGCAATGGCCGAATTAATATCGAGTACGGGTTCAGCATTTTCATTATCCTCGCCAGCCGTATTATGGATTGAAAAATTACCCTGCAAAAAATCTCGCGTGTAAAAATCTTCTTCACCGATGAGTGCCACTAACTTATATACCATCAGAAAAATACAATACACCGCCGCCGACAAACACAACTGTTGTTCGAGATCTTTAAAGATCACAAAGAAGTTGAGCATGGCGGTCGTGCCCTCACCCGCCAATGCGACTTCGGCATTAGGGCGAATTATGCCTTCGAACAATAAGTGCATGACCGTAAAGCTAGCGACCAAGACAGCGCCCGACAGTATCCAAGAAGGGTTCATATTATCGTTATGAATTTTCATATTAAATATCCACTGGAAAACGGGTAGGTGAATCTAAACTAAAGTTAACCGCCACGGCAGAACCCGCTATTAAAAGCATTGATAGCATTATCACTTTTATCCACTTATGTTGTTTCATTGTTGAGCCATTTTTTATTAAAAATAAAATTTCTATTTTGCATATCGAGAAATTCTAAAACCTATAGTCGCTGCTTTATTTTCACTCACCTGCTTATAAGCACCGCGTAATTCTGCAAAACGGCCGCTACTATAATTTGCACCTTTGACGATATGCCCTACACCTCTTGTTGCGCCCATATAATCAACAAACTGTGGTTGGCTAGGTGGCGTATTGGTGTAGTTATCGTGTACCCATTCGCTGACATTACCCAACATATCATATAAGCCGGAGCGATCGGCTTTAAAGCTGCCTACAGGTGCTTTTCCGGAAAAACCATCGCTGTAATCGCGAATATAAAACGTGGCACTACTAAGACTTTTATCCGCAATATTACCTGCCTTTTTGGGCATGCGCTCGCTATTGCCCCAGATGTACATTGTCGGTGATGATCGTTTGGCTTTTTTAGCGAGCCATTCCCACTCAGCTTCGCTTAACAAGCGATAACCAGTTGATGCCGCATCAAAACCCGTCACGCGTCTATTTTGTATTGTATAAAATGCAGGCAAGCCTTCTTGTTCACTCAACCAATTACAGTAACGCACAGCCTCCGTCCAAGTCACATCACTCACAGGTAGACTGGTGTTAGGTTTAGATGTGTTAAGTGCAGAATATTGAGCTTCGGTAATCTCGTGCTGGCTTACCCATATACGACGAGTAAAATCTACGCGGATAGGAAATTCGTTGCGTTGTCGGCCCTTTTCATTAGGCGGTGATCCCATCGTAAAGCCATCTAATGAAACCGATTTTAGTTTAATGCCTAAGGTAGAAACAAACAGAGGTTTACCTTCTTTACGTCGCGCATCGAATTCACTTAACAATCGAACATTTACGGTTTTAGTTTGATTATTAATAGGCGTAATCATTTGTGTTTGGCTGCGATAGCCATCACGGGAAAAGGTAAATTGGTGAGGCACTGTCGATAGTTTTTGTTTGAAAAAAGACTGCCCTACAACGTTGCCATTTAGGCGAATCGTTGCTGCTGGCTTGGTAGCAACCGTTATTGTACCGAAAGTTTTTTGCAGGCTAATGGACAATGCTTTATTTTCATCCGGCGCTACTTTCACTTGTTCTTGGTAGTCGGCATAACCGGCTAACTGATAACGAATACGATGTGTTTCATTAGCGGATAAGGCAATGGTTTTTGCCGATGCGTTATCCGTATTTACCAACACGCCATCAATAAATAACTCACCACCAACAGGTGATAATGTTAACGACACTGAGCCTTTACGTAAGGCTAACTGGTACTGACGTTTTATTTGCGGTTTCTTGTAAGTGATTTCGGCTCGCTCTTCAATAGTATCGTAACCCTCGGCACTGATTTCAATGGCATAAGCACCTGCGGGCTTTTCCATGTTGATTGGGGTTTTACCCATATCTTCGCCGTTGATTATGACGTTCGCTGAAATAGGAGAAGAATCAATTATTAATTGCCCATTAACCGGTGTTAACTGCCAACTTTTTTCTTGTTTTTGCTGGCGTTCGATCAGAAGAGTTTCTTCTATTGGTTGATAATATTTATGCTGTACTAGCAGTGTATGTTCGCCCGGTGGCAATGGCTGCTCTAAGGTTTCACCTATATGTACCAACGCATTGCTAATAGACCATTCGGTCTCTGGCAAGTCTGGCTGAGTCGTCGCTACCAACATTCCTGGACTAGGCGTTAAGCTAACCGAAATTTTGGTCTCACTGGTATCCGTAATGCGTAAGGTTGCGGTTTCAAAACCGTCGGCGCTCACATCCACTGTTGCCTGTGCCGTTAACAGGTAAAGTACGTCGCTAATATAAAATCCCTGTCCTTGACGGGCATTCACTGTCGCGCTGGCTTGCGCCTCTGCGGGTAAAATAGTCATTACATAGCCCTTCGCTAAAAACAGCCATGATAAGTAAACGAATAAACCTATCGCGACCAAGCTACCGATAATACTGTACTGCAGAAAGCGCTTTTTTCTTGCGCTTTGGATCGTTTTATCAAATTCGTTCATCACACACCAAATAGATATTACCTACCGCAGAAGACGATAGTGTTATGGATTGTTGTTTATTGCGATAGCCTTCGCAGCGCCCTTCTAGGGTATATTGGCCGGGGTACAGCTGAATAATTTTCTCGGTGCCTTTCTCCACTTGACCTGCACGCCCCACACCTAGCACCCAGATATCCGTTTTTCCATCAGAAGTAATTCGCAGCTCTTGTTGTTGGTTTGCGTTATCTACTTTATTACTCAGCTGTTCAAGCTGTTTGGCAAACGTGGGACTTTTTAATGTGAGCATGATATTACTTTTGATAAAACTTTGTGCTTGTTGACGCACACCCTGATCCTGCAAACGTTCTGGGCGCGCTAAATAAGCCGCTGCTGTCTTTTGCTGCAGTAATATCTGTTGCGCCTGTATTGCGTAGTCTTTTAATACAGGGTTATTTTTCGCTGTGCTTATCACTAGTACGTTTTGCCAATCATCTGCCTGTGCTGCTTGTTTAGCCTTAGCTAAGATCGATTGAAGGTTCTTTGCAGATTGTTGCTGAGCTATTTTTTTCTGTAACGAGATCACTTCTGCCCGTTTAGGATAAACCGCTTTAGCTTCTTTATAGGCTTTATTAGCGGCAGCAACGTTCTCTTGTTCGACGGCAACCACACCACGCCTAATAGCTTGATTAAAACTGTCGTCATTCAACTTTTTCGTGACGACAACTAACTCTTTCACTAATCCAGTCCGCGTACTATCTTGAGCAATAATTTGCTGTAGTGTATCGGCTTGTTTTTGTAAGTTGTTTTCAATTTTTACTACCTTAAGTGCGGCTAATAATGTGGCAACACGAGGGTAACTATTCAGCTGTTGCTGTAAAGATAAACCGCGTGGCTCATTGGGTTTAATCGCTAAGGCTTGATTGAGATACAGCTCTGCTGGTTTAACGTCTTCTTTGTCGTAGGCTTGCTGCGCTTGATTGAGCTTATCTTCATACGCTTGATGCCACGACTGAGTTAAGGCTGCTGCCATTGCATCAGTTTGTTTGATTTCTGCAGAGGCAGCTTGATAACTGCCGGAAGCGAATAAGGTTAAGGCTGTCGTTTTACCATTGGCAACGCCTTCTTTTTGGGCTAATTGCTGACTGGCCGTTAGCCACTGTAAAAAGTCAGCATCAGTGAAAACAGCATCATGCGCTGCATTAAAAGCGATGAGTTGTAGTTGAAATACCTTGCGGGCAGCAGCGGTATCTTCGGACCTAGTAGCCGCAGGAATGATGTCTACACTGGCAGTTTCAGCGGCAAACGTATTAGTGATAGCCGTGTTTCTGCTTGCGCCAAAATGCTCAAGGGCGATATAAATCAACCACATCGCCCACAATGCTAACGATACGTAAATCACCCCAAATATGATTTTACGTATTAACAGTTTGCGCCGATATCGTAGCGCTTCAATTTCTTGATCAAACACAACATTACCCATTAAAAAGCGATCTATTATTATGAAGACATGCTATTTACAACGCTTGGTCTGGCGTTTTTTCTAATGCATAAATATTTTGCAGATGGTTTTTCCACTGCTGGTACTGTTCATTTGCAGTGCCAGTGAGTTCGACAGTTTGATCTTTGTGAGTCATTAACTGCGGGCTTAATTCTAGATCTAAAGATTCGCCCAATTCATCTAGAGATTGTTTATGCACTTTTAACTCGGCATTCTTATCCATTGCACTACTAATCAGTATGGTGCTTCCGATAGCGCCAGCAATGGTGCCCACCTCACCTGCTGCTGAATTAGAATTTCTGTTCAGCAGTATCGCTAATGTGGCTAATGCGATACCCGCGCCCACTTTTACGTTTCGCTCTGTTCGTGCTTTATTCACCGCTATTAATTCTGGCAAGGTTTCTTTTTGCCATGCACGATAGCTTTCGTTGGATTTCGCATGAAAACCTTCGTATTGGGTTTGCAAGCGATCAATAAATAGCTGGTCTTGTACGCGCAGTGGTTTTATTCGGTTAACCATTTTGTCATTATTACTAGGCAGGCTCAGTAATTTATATTCATAGTTACCATTCCATGTTTTGGTTAATTTAAGGTGTTGATTAAACACTTCTGGCGCATATAGTTGCGCGTAACGTATCTCGGTCACGGCTTTAATGGTTTCTTTTTGCTTTTCTGATTTGGTGCGAAGCAGCTCGTATACGTAATCTGCTATTTCCGTAAATATGGGCGCGTAGGGATCGGTATTCTCGTTGGTTTTATCTCTAAAAAATCCGGGCGCAACGATATGTTCAAATTGACGCTGACCCCACGACTTGCCCTGACTATCTACAACGCTAACGCTCAGCTTAATCACTTCGCTATCGGATTGTTTAATCGTTCCCAGCACATAGACATCTCCACTGGCTGTAGCGGTAGGCACCACACTGACGGAGCCAAAAGTACCTAGATTTTCCACTGCTCGTTTAGTTTCAACCGCAAAGCGATTGGCTTCTGCACGACGCAGCTGCGGCCACAAGCCTTCATCTCCTACCGCTTGATAGTCAATCTCGCCACGATCATCGGTAGGTAAACCGGGGGAAAATACGGGAATAACCACATCGAGATAGGTGCTGGAATTATAAACATACTGCTTTTTATCAGGCTCTTGATGAATTTGTGAACCCACTTGAGGGCCAACGCTAGGTCCTGCCTGTGGATTGGAATCTGCCGTGAACGTATCTATTGTTTTACAAGCAGATAAACCTATTAGACATAGTACTAATAGGGCGAATCGCGGCCAACGCTGAGTGAGCGCAAAGCGCTTTTTAGATTGCTGCTTAAGGGCAGGGCAGAAAAAGGCGGGGAATACATGTGTATTGATATTGGGCACTGTTGTTTTTCCTATTGCTTTTCTTGTATACGGATGCCTGTCGCGGCTATATGTTTAACACAGCAGGGGAAATTCGAGTCTAAAAGGTATTCAGACGCTCAACCACGACACTGGTAACTATTATAAATTTCTTTAAGTTCCGACTGTTTTTTAGGATCAGCCTCTATTTTCAATTCATCTTTCAATAGACGGCATACGGCGGAGTCATTATCTTTGATTTCGATATCTTGGTTTTTAGCACCATTACCACCCGCTTGATGAGTATGATCTCGTTGTTTATTCGTAGCGTCTTCATTATTAGCCTGCTCGGTAGTACTTTCTGACTGGCCGCTGCCATTTTCAACACCGTTAACATCGCTGCTATTTTCGCCTTCGGTGCTTTCGCCATCAGCACCCTCTATACCTTCACCTGCTAAGCCAGCCCCGGAACCTTGCCCCGAACCACTCGCAGCATTATTACTCACTACTTGGTCAATACAGTTATCGTGCTTATCTATAGAATCTAATAAACTTGCATCCATTAGCGCAATGCGTTCAGCCGTGGTTAGGCTGACCTCGTCTACGGCATCTAACTCGACTATGGTGCAGTCATAAGCATCACTGGGGGTATTATTACCGGTTATCTCTTGCCCTATAGCAAGAGAGGATAGTACCAACAGTAGAGCTAACAGTGGAGATAGTAAGTCTATTTTTTTAAACATAATGAAGGCCAATAATATAGAGGGCAATAGTGATAAGACCATCGCACAGAACCAATGTTCAGTGTAAGAAGAAGTGAACGGATATACAATGAGAAAAATATGAATGAGAGATGAAAATTGCGTGCGCTATATGTGGCACTAAGTGACGCGACAAAGGAAAGCCTCAACGCCACACACTAAGTCGCAATAATGGAATTACAATAATGGAGTGGCAATAAAAAATGCCGACAACTGAGTTTATGATATAACCCAAGCAGTGACTGTTTAAAACGCTCGCGAATGTCTTTTGGCATACCCCAAGAATATTGCTGTAGAATTAATTCTTCTAAGCATACCCAACTAGCATCGTTGCTCAGGCTTGATTTTTTTGCGTCGGAGTACTTTTTCGAGTTCGGCCACATTACATAGATAAACGACGTGAATGTCTTTATTCGTGGATTGATAGGATATATATACAGGAAGAGCGGGAAGGCGTAGGACGTATGCAAGCAAACGTTATCTATTCCTCCATACCTTTATTTTTTATCTTCTTCGCTTTCGTCTAAATCTAATTCTTCCTCATCTAGGCTGTCAGGAGAAAAGTCGTCCAAAGCGAAATCAGGGATCTCTTCTTCGGAATCATCTAAAGCAGAGTTCATCGCATCTTCCATTTCGCTATCACTATCATCCACAACAGGCTTTTCTTCTGCCGCTGATAACGTCTCCGCTTCCTCTAGTTCATCCTCAACAAGGTCATCTACTGCCATTTCATCCATGGGTGGCTCAACGAACGCATCTTCAGCATCACTATCGTCATCGTCTTCATTTTCTTCTGGCTTCGATTTAAATAACTTACGATAAACCACATAACCAATAGCAATTATAAGAAGGTTAATAAATCCAATAATGCCATACAAGATATACTGACTGTAATCCGCTTCTTCCTTTGGTGACTCTTCGATAGGAGCTTCTTCAGTAATATTTTCTTCTTTAACTGGAGCGATGGTTTCTAGTTCCACAGGCTTTACCGGTTCCTTCTTAGGTATTTCCTTTTGAAAAATCGCATCATTCTGCTCTGATAAACGCACAATGGGGAGCTTTATTTTTTCTTTTTCATTACGCTTATTAATACTGTCAACACGCACATTGACCGCATACTCGCCATCCTCAATTGCAGGAATCAACAAACGCCATGTGCCATCTTGTTGTAAGGTAAAATCTGCGGCGCTGGTTTTACCCGATGGTGCGGTGACCACACCAAAAACGTTAGTTTTCGTCACATCAATTTCTTGTGATTGAGCAATAATATCTACAGTAAATTCGGTTCGGCCATTATTAATCGCTTTATCTGTTTCTACCGAAAAAGGTGTGCGGACCGATAACTGATGAGAATATTGTCGATTAAAGGTTTTACCTTCCACCGTAAAATTAATTGTATACTCGCCGGATTGCGTAAATTGATTGAGGATAGACGAATAGACGCCATCTACAGGCACGGTATTAGTCGATAATTGCTGAGTCCAATTACTGCCCGTGGGAGAGCTCACCTCTACACTAATATCTAGCAAGCCTAAAAATTCTGGCCGTGTTATGGTTTTATTTTCTTCCCGTAATACCAGCGATGTACTAATCACTTCATCAACCGACATATTCGTTGGCATTGACTTTACCGCTATGCTCAAATCGCTCACTACGGTAACGCGGCTTTGCGGTTCTAGATCTGCAGACACCCCCCACTCGCCCTCTAGAGGCTCTGTAATCGTAATAAGGTCGTATTGATCGGTATGATGCCACTTAACACGTTTGTCGTTTGTGTCTTGTGTATATTGCTGGCCATCGGGTGAGGCCACCGTCGTTGGCTTCGCATTTTTTTTTCTAAAGATAAGTGCCGTGAATTCTTCAATACTAGAATCAACTGCAAATTTATTGCCGTCGAACGTTAGCTCTTCCAATGGTACTGCTTGATTAAACACCTGAAGAAAAACACTCATCAATTCTTCGGCGTTTTTAGCAACAGCGACTTTACCATCAGTAGCTAAAGCCAACTTATTGAGCAATTTTTTATCTGCGTTATCCGACAAGGCAATAGTATGCAAGGTAATACCCGCCTGTTGATACATCGGCAGCACTTTATCCAAAATACGTTGGCGTTCTTTTTTGTTGAGTCTGCTATCGCGATCAACATCTACCATGCCATCGGTTAATAAAATAACGTGTGTTTGATAAGCCTGATCTTTGTTCGTTTGACGTTTATGATCATAAGCCGCTTTTTCTAGCGCTGCACCTATATTAGTAAACTGTGCAATAGACTTAATTTCGGTAGAAGCTGCTGTCGCTGCTCTCTCCCATTTTGCATCAACCGGCTTATGGGGTACTAACATATTCACATATTGCCCAAAAGTCCAAATACCCGCCTTACTGCCTTTCGGTAACAACTGCACCAACATATCCAGTGCTGGACGACGCAAACTTTGTGGGTCATTTTTTTTCATGCTGCCAGAAATATCTATCACCAAGCGCACATCCGACGGTTTGGCCGACTCAGGCGCTTGTGCATAGGATTGGGGAATAGCCGCACATAGCAATAACAGAGCGAGGCAAGCCACCTTCACTGGGTAAAACCCTATATTATCAATGGCACTGGACATGTATAACGATCCCAAAACATCTAAAATAAAAAAACGCGCAAAACGCGCCATTAAGTGACACACCGAACAACAACCGCCATATAACGGCATTATGTCGAATCAATATAGAACTATCGTCTTTTAGTTATAGCAGGAATTACAGAGTTCGCAATGGAAGAGACTTATAGAAAAGCCCATTGTTAGCGGTAAATAATGAAGGGGATTGATACCGCATATGGCATATGTGAGATTATTGACACTTCTTTTTACTATCTATAAAGCAAACCTCAGCACGATAGGACACATCTTCTTTTGCCAATTTCTGCCTATCGAACATCTCTATAATGTCAGTCAATTGGCTTTCTGCGAGATCATAACAACCACTTTTCACACTGGCTTGAACATCCTCTACCAAATCTAGGCATAGCTCCAAGTAAGCTTTATTTTTATACCGTGTAAGATCAGTGGCGTTGATCATAGTAAACTCTTATTTTTTATAGATAGTTAGTCTAGATATTTTCTGCTGTATTTTTGATATCTAAATACCGTTAAATAAAATATAGTAATAAAAAATAAAAATCTATTGGAATTTACATTTATCCGCTAATTAAGCTTATATTTATGCATTTTCATCACTTCTATCTATTACAGTAGACCTATCTACTGGTGTAGATGAAACGAGGTATTTTATGCTTACAGAACAACAGACTATTCAAAGTAAAAACTATCACACTCCCGCCGACATTGATTTCGTTTTACGTCAAATAATCAACAAAAAAGTAAAACAAGAAAAGATGAAGTACGACGAATTAGCTCAGCTTATTGCTGATGATGTGGCTTCACGTTTTGAGCAAATACGCTATCTTGTTAATCAAGGCGTATTAAGTCAGCAAGAATTTGATAAGTTAATCGAAAAAAATACACCATCAAGAGCTTATATAGGGAAATATGCTTTGGGCCAATCTATTTGTATACGTTATACCAGTAGTATTGCAATGGCTTTAGGTATTAATTACACCGTTCAAGCGTACGATGCAGCACAAGATACGCTGCGAGAGTTAGAGCTGCACGGCAGAGTCTAAGATCCGTTAACGTAATGAGCTTGTTCCCC
>JBLHVA010000038.1:0-11430 GCA_047630005.1 Candidatus Endobugula sp.
AGGCATATAAATCATTTTCTCTAGTACTGCATCAGGATATAAGCGTGAGAGACGATCTATGGTGGATAATACTTGTCGATACTCTTTTACCAAAACCTCTAGTGCCACACCAGAAATAGCTGGAGCTGTGGAGTTAGTAAACACTTCCCCACCATCTAAAGCAACATTCGTAAAGAAGGCGGTTTTACCTGCTTCATCTTTTATATACTGCTCTTGCTTGCCTTTAGCTACTTTATAAAGTGGCGGCTGAGCAATATAAATATGGCCACGCTCAACTAGCTCACGTGTTTGGCGGAAAAAGAATGTAAGCAATAATGTACGGATATGCGACCCATCAACATCCGCATCCGTCATGATGATAATACGATGGTAGCGCAGCTTATCTGCGTTAAACTCTTCAGCACCAATACCACAACCTAAAGCGGTAATGAGTGTGCCAACTTCTACACTAGATAACATCTTATCAAAGCGAGCTTTTTCTACATTTAAAATTTTACCTTTTAACGGTAGAATTGCTTGTGTCTTACGGTCGCGACCTTGTTTCGCTGAACCACCCGCTGAATCACCCTCCACTAGGTACACTTCAGATAGCGCAGGATCCTTTTCTTGGCAATCTGCCAGCTTACCAGGTAAACCTGCAATATCTAATGCGCCCTTACGACGCGTCATCTCACGGGCTTTACGCGCTGCTTCACGGGCTTTAGCCGCTTCAATCATCTTACCCACTATACTTTTTGCTTCTTGTGGGTTTTCTAGTAAATATTCACTAAAAGCTTTGCCCATTTCTTGTTCTACTGCCGTTTTTACTTCTGAAGAAACCAGCTTATCTTTGGTTTGAGAAGAAAATTTAGGGTCTGGCACTTTCACAGAAACAATAGCGGTTAAGCCTTCACGGGCATCGTCACCTGTAGTATTCACTTTATCTTTTTTCAGCAGCCCTTCTTTTTCAATGTAGCTGTTTAAGCCACGAGTTAAGGCTGCACGGAATCCTGCTAAGTGAGTACCACCATCGCGTTGAGGGATGTTATTGGTATAACACAGTAAGTTTTCTTGGAAACTATCATTCCACTGCAATGCCACCTCAACACTCACACCGTCTTCTTCGCGGTAATTGTTGAAATGTATTACTTTATTGATTGGATTTTTATTCGTATTTAAGTAGGCAACGAATGCATGTAATCCGCCCTCGTATTCAAACACCTCTTCTTTCGCACTGCGCTCGTCTTTTAAAACAATGCGAACACCCGAGTTCAGGAAGGAAAGTTCACGTAAACGCTTGGCTAGCTGATCAAAATAAAACTTAATGTTAGTAAATGTTTCACTGGATGGTTTAAAGTGAACTTCGGTACCGGTTTTTTCTGTATCGCCAACGACCGCCAATGGCGCTTGCGGCACGCCGTGTTTGTAAAATTGCTCATAAACCTTACCTTGACGGCGAATGGTCATTTTTAGTTCTGATGATAGGGCATTCACTACCGATATACCCACTCCGTGTAAGCCACCGGAAACTTTGTAGGTGTTATCGTCAAATTTACCGCCTGCATGAAGTACTGTCATAATCACTTCGGCAGCAGAAACCCCTTCTTCATGAATTTCTGTGGGTATTCCACGACCATTATCAGATACCGATACAGATTCATCGGGATGAATGATGACTTTAATCTCTGTGCAGTGACCAGCCAAAGCTTCATCAATGGAATTATCTACTATCTCGAAGACCATATGATGAAGACCTGTACCGTCATCAGTATCTCCAATATACATACCGGGTCTTTTTCTTACCGCATCGAGGCCTTTTAATACCTTGATACTGGACGAGTCGTAGCTGTTTTCGACTTTATTATCGTCTGACATAACCTGTTTTATCCCATTCGTAATGCGTGTTATTGTGTTTTAGCTTTATCATTTGTTCTATGTGAACACTAAGATCATTAAAAAGTGTATCTACTGCTTTTACTATCAGCGACATTTATATCTCATCAACTTCGCCGTGTTTCACGTGAAACGTTTTTACGTTTATTTCATCCCTGTTCCACGGTGCTAACAAATCATCTTTGTTTACGCCAGCAACCAATACCTGAACATTAAGCTCAGTTAACCACTTAGCCAGTGTATTTACATGCTGTTTGTCCAGTTCCGCCAGTAAGTCATCAATCAGGAACACACACTTTCCTTCTGTAGACTGCTGATATAAATATGCCTGCGCTATTGTGAGTGCACATACTAGTGACTTCTCTTGTCCCCGACTCAATACATCTACAGCAGGCTTTTTCTGGGATCTGATCTTTATATCTGCCCTCTGAGGACCCTGGTGTGTATAACCGTCTCGGCAATCCCTCTCAAAATCATTTTCCAGTGCTGCCTCTATCGTAAGCTCTTTATCCCATCCGCGGTAGTATTCCATTTCAATATTAAGCTGACCTACCGTAAACTCTTGGCCAAACTGCTCAAAACATTCAATAAGATCTAAAAACACCTCAGACCTAGCTGCATCGATGGCTTGTGATAAGCGAGCCAACTCATTATCCCATGGCTTAATGTCTGAACGGCTTATTTTATCACGTCTTAACAGGCTATTGCGTTGTTTGAGCGTCTTTTGCAATCCACGCCACTGTTCAGAAAAGTTAGGTTTCACGTGAAACACTAACCAGTCGAGAAACTGCCTGCGCTGTACCGGTGACCCCTCTATCAATTGAAAAGAGCCTGCATTAATAATGAGTAATGGAAGCTGTTTGGCGAGAATAGCTGCGGAACGAATAGTCTCCCCTGAAACCCTTATAGCACCTGTGCCATTACGAGACTTTTGAAGCCCAACAGGAATAGATCCTCCACCGGTGTCGCTTACATCTAAATAGGTAAATACCGTTAGCTCAATCTCTTGATGATTAACCAACGAACGTGTTTTGTGGCTTCGAAAAGAACGCCCTAGGCCAACTAAAGCCACTGCTTCTAAGATACTCGTTTTACCACTGCCGTTATCACCATAAAACACATTGATTTGATGGGATAGATCTATAGATACATCATTAAGATTACGTAAGTGTTGAACTGAGAGGGTCCTGAGAAAAGACAAAAAATAGGTCTCTATATAGAGGATGAGCGGGGATAAAAAGAAGAGCGGGGAGCTACATTGATAACCATATAACTCTCACTCTCTCACCAATACCAAGTAGCGTTCATTACAAACGCATTGGCATAACTACATAAACTGAATCGCCCTCTTCCGGCTCCTCTAAAAGCGCACTACTGTTCGCATCAGAAAGAGTGATCTTTACATTCTCTGTATTCAATACGCTGGTAATATCTTGCAAATAACTCACGTTGAAACCAATTTCGATGTCATCACCTTTGTAATCAATAACTACCTGCTCTTCTGCTTCTTCTTGTTCTGGGTTATTCGCAACGATGTTTAATAAGCCTTCCGTAAAATTTAATCGCACCCCACGGTATTTCTCATTAGACAAAATAGCGGTACGCGCAAAAGCTTGTTTTAATTCTGTACGATTACCCAATACAACATTCATCCCACCTTTAGGTAACACTCTTTCATAATCAGGGAACTTGCCATCTACTAGTTTAGAAGTGAAGGTATAATTAGGCGTTTCTACACGTATATGATGCGTGCCGAGAGTAAGATCAATCTGGGCTTCTTCATCATTCAACAAGCGGGAAAGCTCAATCACACCTTTACGCGGTAAAATTGCTTGTGATTTTTCAGGTACATCAATATCTAACTCGCGTACACACATAGCAAGGCGATGCCCGTCTGTTGCAACACAGCGTAAGCGATTACCTTCCACTTCCCACAACATGCCATTTAAGTAATAACGTACATCTTGCTGCGCCATCGCAAATCCCGTGCGATCGATAAGGCGTTTAATAATTGACTGTGAGCATGAAAACTGTAGATCACCTTCAGTTTTTTCTGTAGAAGGAAAATCGTTAGAAGGCAGGGTCGCCAAGGTAAAGCGACTTCGCCCACTTTTAACAATTAGCTTTTGATCTTCCTGCAAAATAAATTCAATCATCGCACCGTCGGGTAGTGAACGACAAATATCGACTAATTTCTTAGCTGGAATGGTGATCTCCCCGGTATCTTCCACTGGGTTTTTCAGAGGTAATCGGGCAACTATTTCAACTTCTAAGTCTGTTCCTGTTAATGATAGTGTTTCTTTTTCTAAAACAACTAAAATATTTGCTAATACAGGTAAGGTTTGTCGACGCTCAACAACACCTGCAACCAGTTGTAATGGGACAAGTAACGCTTCACGCGATACGGAAAATTTCATGTGATTTCCCTTTTATTTATTCAATTTATGGGCTTTTATATTTCTATAATATATATAGCAAAATACCTGCTTGCGCGGTTTCAAGTTGTACCGGCATCGCTGTTTCGCTATAAGCTAATATGGTTTTTAAATTTTCTATCTAAACGATAGATATTGACGTTAGCCAGCTGGTTAGTTGGCACTAACAAACATCAATATAAAAAGACTCTTTATTGTACGACAAATAAAGATTTCAATCTCTAATAAGCAGCGTGATTGTGTCAATTATGTTGTTAAAAGACGCTGTAAGTTCTTTAAATCCTGTTCTATATCCGTATCAACATCACAAAGCTCTTTTATTTTTCTACAAGCATGTAGCACCGTTGTATGATCACGCCCACCAAACGCGTCACCTATCTCTGGTAAGCTATGGTTAGTGAGCTCTTTAGCCAGTGACATGGCTACTTGTCTAGGGCGAGCAACGGAACGACTACGACGCTTTGACAAGAGGTCTGACATTTTAACTTTGTAGTACTCACCCACTACTTTTTGGATATTACCAATACTGACCTGTTTGTCTTGCAACGCCAACAAGTCTTTCAGCGCTTCTTTGACCAAATCAACCGTAATAGGTCGTTGTGTAAATGTTGCATTGGCAATAACACGCTTTAACGCTCCCTCAAGCTCCCGTACGTTTGAACGTACTCGTTGAGCAATAAAAAAGGCCGCATCATAAGAAAGGTCTACCTTAATCTCTGCTGCTCGCTTTAATAGAATAGCGGCTCGTGTTTCTAGTTCCGGAGGCTCTACTTCGATAGTCAATCCCCAGCCAAAGCGCGATTTTAAACGCTCCTCTAAGTTATTGATCACTTTCGGGTAACGATCACAAGTTAAAATAATTTGCTGATTACCTTCGAGCAAAGCATTAAATGTATGAAAAAACTCTTCTTGCGAACGATCCTTGCCAGCAAAAAACTGAATATCGTCGATCAGTAGTGCGTCTACCGAACGATAGTAACGTTTAAAATCATTGATGGCGTTTAACTGTAATGCTTTTACCATATCTGCAACGAAACGCTCGGAATGCAGATACACAATTTTGGCATTCGGATTCCGTCTTGCCATTTCGTTACCCACCGCATGCATAAGGTGGGTTTTACCCAGGCCAACTCCACCGTATATAAAGAGTGGGTTATAAGAACCGCCTGGGTTTTCAACGACTTGTTGTGCCGCGGCTAAACCCATTTGGTTAGACTTGCCTTCAACGAAACTATCAAATGTGAAAGCCTTGTTCAGCGCACTGCGGTGCTGTAAACCACCCTCTACAGAATTTTGTCTGATAGTAGAGTTTCTATCCACATTAGCAGGGGTAATCCCGCGTTCTAACGATGATTGACCTGGCGCACTGTAGCTTTCAACCTTATGCTCACTCGCACCTATTGGTGACATGTGATGACCTGACAAAGTGTTAGAGCTTATTCCCGCAAAACTAGCTGAGCCGCCATCTATTGAGTTACTTGCTGCCGGAAGGATAATCTTTCTACCATCACTTTTAGGGATCGATGGATCTGCTGCTGAAAAATATTCATCTTCCGATCGAGGGCCTCCCAGAGAAGTCTCTTTTGATACAAAGAGCTCTGTTTTATCCGCCACCAGTATATGTGGCTGTTTATGTCGATGCGTTCGACTCTCTTGCCTAAGCTCAGAAGGTTGGTGATTATTTGTAGACATAGAGGCGGGAATTTTTGACTGAAAACGAGGCTGTAACTCAGCACTCACCTTTAGTATTACTGTATTAGGCGAAGGTATTTCTTCAGCAGAAAAGTAATGTTGCACTAACTCTTTAATTCGCTGTAAAAACTTATCATTCACCCAATCCAAAATAAACCGATTAGGAGCCAATAAACAAAAGTCATGCAATGACTCTGTTGATTCATCCACAGTTAATGGTCGAATCCATGTATTAAACTGTTGCGAAGAAAGCTCTTGCTGTAAAGATAATAGGCACTTTTGCCATACAATCGCGGTCATTCCGTATGTATCCCCTGAAGCTGATGGCATAATAAATTTTGCCTAACGGTCATTATTGGTTTGAATTTATTGAAAATGGTAATTATTGTTGTTTATAGAATGAAAGACGCAAACCTTAAAGGAGTAACACTTCTGTTGGTTAGCTCTTAATTAATTAGGTTACTGGGGCTACCTGAACACTTCCATTAAGACTAACAACGTCTATTTTTGAACTAAGACAACCTATAGCAACCAACTACAACCAATTATTACAACTCATACGATATATTCTACTCCTGTGCAAAAAAAATCGCTATAGTTATCCACAAAAACAATAAGTTATTTTTTAAAAACAAAAAATTCATTGAATATCAATAATTTAAAGAGTTTATTCATATAAAAAAATGTGGACAAAAAAATAAAAATACGCACAAATCATGTATAAAACTGTTGATAACATGTGTTTTAACCGTTACTTTCTTGTCCATTAGTCACCTAAAGCCTCTACAGCCCATATAAAATAAGGGGCGGATAAAATACAAGCTAAAGCATTAGTATATTATTATGTAATTATCATATTAGCTGTTTTATCGATTGCATTTATTGTGTTAATTCTTTAAGATTCGCCCTCGATTTTTTAGATGGCTGGTTTTTAATCTTTTGTTCGTAAGAGAGGATATTAGCCATTGGTAGTACTTATTTAATAAGTACTTAAATAATGCTCTTTTTGCCCATGGTAAGAAGGCTCTATTGATAAATTAAGGCAATTACCATGAAAAGAACATTTCAACCTAGTGTTATCAAACGTAAGCGTAACCACGGTTTCCGCGCAAGAATGGCAACTAAAAGTGGTCGTCAGATTATCTCTCGTCGTCGCGCTAAAGGTCGTAAAGTTCTTTCTGCATAAGCAGTAAGTTTTAACACCTCTTTCAATCTCTGCGTTGCTATTGCATTTTTTGTTGGCATAGCTAAAGTGTGGTCTCACGCCTTTTGGAGAAATCGCATTGGCTTTATTTCGTCGATCACAACGGTTACTCAACGCAGCAGATTTTCAGAATGTATTTTCTGAACCTCCCCTTCGAGCTTCACATCAACACTGCCTTATTTTAGCGAAACCTAACAATTTAGGTTACGACCGTTTAGGGCTGATCATTGCAAAAAAAAATATCCGTTTAGCTGTTCACCGTAATCGCATCAAGCGATTAATTAGAGAAAGTTTTCGCCACCTACCCAGCAATAATGCAGGAATAGATGCTATAGTGCTTGCCCGAAAGGGTCTAGGCGAGATTGACAACTCCGGTGTAACACAAATAATGGATAAGCAATGGCTGCGAATTCAAAAAAAAGCGCAGTCTTATCAGCAATAAACCGCTACTTACTCTGGTTACCCTTAGGCCTAATCAAGTTTTATCAATATATTGTTAGCCCTTTATTAGGTCCACGATGCCGCTTTTATCCTAGTTGCTCTCAATACGCCGAAACAGCCTACCAGCGCTTTGGTCTATTTAAAGGAACGCTATTAAGCATAAAACGGTTGGGGAAATGTCACCCTTGGCATGAGGGCGGTATTGACCTTGTACCCGATAATGAAAACAACAACCATGACTGAAGCTGAACCAATATAAAATACCATAACGGTAATTTTGATATTTTATATTGGTTTAACTCTATTATTAATACTACTAAAAGAAGACGTACAACATGAAAATGGATTGGCAACGCACCGCTTACTTATCGGCTATTTTTGTCTTAGGATTTTTACTGATTTTTGAATGGAGTGAGTTTAGTAAGCAACAGCAACTTACTATAGATAATCAAAAAAGTACTGCTGTTACAACTATACCTAACGACACCAGTATTCCATCAATTGAGCAAGCGGCCTCTACTATTGATGCTTCTGTAGATGGTGAGTTACCTTCTCTACCATCAAACAACACGATCAACAGCGTTGCAGCAGTAATAAACGGCGGCTCAACTAGTGATCGTTTAATTCACATCAACACCGATTCTTTTGATCTACAAATTGACAAATTGGGTGGCGATATTGTTCATACCGCACTCTCTAAACATAAGGTGAGACTGGGTGGTGAAGAAGCCTATACCATCCTAAAACGCACTGCTAATGCCACTTATGTCGCACAAAGCGGCATTGTGGGTGTCAATGCAACAGATACTGCCGAAGGTCGACCACTATTTCAATCCGATAGCAATGAATATGTATTATCAGATAACGAAGATACCTTAAGTGTTAAATTACACTTAGAGCAAAATGGCGTGTTAATTACCAAACGCTTTACCTTCACTCGTAATGATTACTTAATTAATGTGTCTTATGACATCAATAACCAAACCAATAATAATTGGCAAGGTAACCTTTACGGCCAAATTAAACGTGATAGCCATCAGCCTATCGCTACTGCCGATTCTGGCCTGGGTGTAAACCCATACTTAGGTGCAGCAACCAGCACACCCGATGATAACTACAAAAAAATCAACTTTGACGACTTAGCCGATAATAAAGAATCGTTTACGACTACC
Organism: Candidatus Endobugula sp.; assembly: GCA_047630005.1. Lineage (GTDB taxonomy): Bacteria > Pseudomonadota > Gammaproteobacteria > Pseudomonadales > Cellvibrionaceae > Endobugula. The sequence continues at coordinate 8,817 of JBLHVA010000038.1, forward strand.
GGTGGTTGGGTCGCTATGATTCAACACTATTTTGTCAGTGCATGGATTCCCAATAGCGAAACGAATAATAGTTATTCTTTACGTAAGTTAAGTGGTAAAGATATTTACTTACTAGGATTTTCTACACCACCTCTTACAGTTGCTGCTGGTCAGCAAGGTACGGTATCTGCAGATTTCTACGTAGGACCAAAAGATATTGATCGCTTAGAAGCTATTGCACCTTATCTTGATCTCACCATCGACTTTGGTTTCTTGTGGTGGATTGCTAAGCCTATCTTCCACCTACTCATTATGATTCATGATGTCGTTGGTAACTGGGGTTGGTCGATCATTGTATTAACCTTATTCATTAAAATTGCCTTTTTCTACCCTTCTGCCGTTAGCTATCGTTCAATGGCAAGAATGCGTAAACTTTCGCCGAAGATGGCATTATTAAAAGAACGTTTCGGTGATGACAAGCAAAAAATGTCTCAAGAAATGATGAAGATGTATAAGACAGAAAAAGTGAATCCAATGGGTGGCTGTTTACCTATTTTGATTCAAATGCCGGTATTCATCTCTCTTTATTGGGTACTAATGGAAAGCGTCGAATTACGCCATGCACCTTTTGCTTTATGGATTACCGACTTATCTGTTAAAGATCCTTTCTTTGTCTTCCCACTCATTATGGGTGTGACAATGTTTATTCAACAAAAATTGAACCCAACACCGCCTGACCCAATGCAAGCGAAAATTATGCAGTGGATGCCAATTGCCTTTACCTTTATGTTCTTATGGTTCCCAGCGGGTCTAGTTATCTACTGGGTAACAAACAACACCTTGTCGATTATTCAGCAGTATATTATTACTCGCAGGATTGAAGCAGAAGACTAAACGAAGGCTAATTTTTTGTCCAACATAACGACTGATAGTAATAACGATTACACATATAGCACCGATACCATTGCCGCCATAGCCACTGCACCGGGCCGTGGTGGTGTCGGCATTATTCGTATTTCAGGTACAAAGGCCTTAGAAATTGGCGAAAAAATCAGTCGGCACCGCCTAACGCCTCGTTATGCACATTACGGCAATTTTATTGACCCCAATACCCACAATATTCTCGATCAGGGTATTACACTCTTTTTTCCTAACCCACACTCATTTACAGGCGAAGACGTTGTTGAACTTCACGGCCATGGTGGCCCTATTGTTCTCGATCAGCTACTACGCATTATCACTCGTGCGGGTGCTAAATTAGCAAAACCTGGAGAATTTTCCGAACGCGCTTTTTTAAACGATAAAATGGACTTAACGCAAGCAGAAGCTATTGCCGATTTAATAGATGCCAACTCAGAACAAGCCATGCGTAATGCACTTAATAGCTTACAAGGTGCTTTTTCTGAAAAAATCCATACCTTAGTTGAGCAACTCACCCAGCTACGAATCTATGTGGAAGCCGCTATTGACTTCCCCGAAGAGGAAATTGATTTCCTTCAAGATCAACATATACACACTCAATTGCGCGATATTCACCAACAATTGAACAAAGTATTTACCGAGGCCAAGCAAGGTGTATTAGTACGAGAAGGGATGAAGGTAGTGATTGCAGGTAAACCTAACGCAGGTAAATCTAGTCTGTTAAACACCCTTGCCGGTAGGGAAGCAGCAATTGTAACCAATATCGCCGGTACTACTCGTGATGTACTACGAGAACATATTCACCTTGATGGCATGCCACTGCATATTATCGATACCGCAGGCTTACGCAGCAGTAATGATATTGTTGAACAAATTGGCATCGAAAGAGCATGGGTTGAAATAGAGCAAGCAGATCGAATATTACTCTTAATAGACAGTACCAATTACAGCGCAGACACACCTGATATCAATACTGAAATCAAACAATTTATCGAGAAAAACAAGCATAAAAACATCGATATTTCGAAAATTTCGGTGATATGTAACAAAATAGATCAATCAGGTATCACACCTAATACTACTATTATTAACGATATTCCCGTTATTTACCTATCGGCAAAAGCCAATACCGGTATTGAACTATTAGTAAAACACCTAAAAACTGTAATGGGTTATAAAAATACTGCTGAAGGCGGCTTTACTGCTAGAAGACGCCATTTAGACGCTTTAACACGTGCAGATGAATCCTTAGTTGATGCCACGCAACAACTGCAACATGGTGCTGGTGAACTCCTAGCCGAAGACCTACGTCTATCGCAACAACACCTAGGTGAGATCACTGGTGAAGTCAGTGCAGATGACCTCTTAGGAAAGATATTTTCTAGCTTTTGTATTGGAAAATAAAATAACTTTTTTCGTAATACCTCTCGTAACACCTATACACCCTAACTAATCAAGCCGCCATATAATTGAAAATCAGTTTTTCTGAGCTAATTTTTCTTATTGACAGATAAAAGTATTTTTTAACAATACTCATTTTTCACTTTCTATCACCGTTTTATTTAATCGATAACTTTTACCACAGATGCTTTTCCACAAAAAAACACCAAGTTATCCACAGAAAACAATATACATTAAGCACTTACGGAAAGTTATTAACAACTATTCACAGGTTTTAACTGTAATATATTGATATACAAACAATTTATAAATT
>JBLHVA010000039.1:0-11284 GCA_047630005.1 Candidatus Endobugula sp.
TTTGTGGCACTTAACTGCGGGGCGATTCCTATGGATATTATGGAGTCCGAACTTTTTGGCCATGAGTCAGGTGCGTTTACCAGCGCCAATAAAAAGCGTATTGGTAAGTTAGAGCACGCTAACGGCGGGACGATTTTTCTTGATGAAATTGAGTCGATGCCGATGGAGTTACAAATCAAGTTATTGCGGGTAATTGAAACCCGCTCTATTGAGCGCCTAGGGTCTAATGCCATTATTCCTTTGGATGTGCGCTTTGTCGCTGCGACTAAAACCGATCTTGAAGAGGCTTGTCAGCAGCAATTGTTTCGTGCCGATTTATATTACCGCTTAAACGTTGTCACCATTCGTATCCCACCGCTACGAGAACGCAAAGACGATATTCCCGCGTTGCTGTATCACTTGGCACGTGAAGCGCGCTCGCGTTATCGTCGCGACATCCCTGAGATTACGCCTGAAATGATTGTCGATTTAATGGCCTACGATTGGCCGGGTAATGTGCGTGAGTTGCGCAACATCGCTGATCGTTTAGTACTAGGCATATGGACAGGGATGGATGATGGCTTGAGTCATGGGCATGACACCAAAGAAGGCAAAGCGCTTGCTGCCGATGGCAGCGCAATCAATACACTAGCAGAACGCGTAAGCCAGTACGAGCGCTCCATTATCGCCACCGAGCTAAAACAGCAGTCTGGCAGCGTGAAAAAAACCTACGAGGCCTTAGGTTTATCTCGTAAAGCGTTGTACCAAAAAATGAAAAAATACCAACTGGATAAAAAAATACATCTTGATGACAGTGATGAAGATAGTAATGGGGGTAGTAACGAATAAAGTAACGAAAAAAGTAACGAAAAAAGTGCCTCTGAATAAAAAATAGTAAACGAGTGGGTCGATTAGGTAACACTTTTTGTTTTGGATGTGTCGAAACCGACCTGTTTTCCCTTACCTTTTTTGCTGATGATTTGTCCGCCCCTTATCACCCCTTATAATATCGCCCTTTCCGCTATGATTTCCCCTTTGGCACGCTTCCTGCTATTACGATTATGCTTCTCGCCTATAATATTGAGAAAGAATAAATATAATCAAAATGAGATTAATAATAATCACTACATCCTCCTGAGGGAAAAATTATGAAACGTTTATTAACTGCCATGAGTGCTGCGGCACTATTAACCACATCTGCTTTTGTTGCGGCTGATTGTGATCCCAGTGAAATCGTTATTAAGTTTAGCCATGTGACCGCCGCTACCGGTCACCCAAAAGGTGAAGCAGCGGGCGCTATTGCGGCACGTATTAATGATGAAATGAACGGTAAAGCCTGTATGCAGGTATTCCCACGTTCACAATTGTTTAACGATAATAAAGTGATGGAAGCATTGTTACTGGGTGATGTACAAGTCGCCGCACCGTCGTTAGCTAAGTTTGAAGCTTATACCAAAAAATACCGTTTATTTGACCTGCCTTTTTTGTTTAGCGATATGGATGCGGTAGAAAAATTTACTAATGGCCCTAAAGGTCAGGAATTATTATCTGCGATTGACGATAAAGGCTATGTTGGCCTGTCTTATATTTTTAATGGACTAAAACATTTTTCTGCGACTAAACCGTTGAATTTGCCAACGGATGCCAAAGGCTTAAAGTTTCGTACTCAAACGTCTGATGTAGCAGTGGCAATGATTGAGGCGATGGGTGGTAATGCACAAAAGCTTGCGTTTAAAGAAGTCTATGGCGCATTACAAACTGGCGTGGTTAACGGGCAAGAAAATACCTGGTCGAATATTTATAAGCAAAAATTCTTTGAAGTGCAGGATGGCGTCACAGAAACTAATCACCAGTTGTTAACGTACTTAGCGGTGACATCTAAAGAATGGCTAGATAGCTTACCAGCAGATGTGCGTACTCAGTTTTTAACAATTTTCAAAGAAGAAACCAATAAGGCTAACTCTAAAGCGACCGCGATTAATGCGAATTCAAAAGCAGAAATCATTAAAGCCGGTGGTGTGGTAAGAACCTTGACGCCAGAGCAGCGTGAAATCTGGGTAAATACAATGAAGCCAGTATGGGCTAAATTTGCAGATGATATTGGTCAAGATGTTATTGATGCAGCGGTTGCTGCAGGTAAGTAATAGCTAGAAAGTGATAGTAACCTAACGTTATTGCAAGGATAGCGTTAGGTTTTTTTATATAACAATAATTTTATAAGCTGTGTGGTAGTTAGGAGTTTTTATGAACAAAGTGCTTACGTTCATTGATCGATTTGAAGAAAATTTTATTGCGATTGTATTAGCACTTATGGTGTTTATTAGTTTTTCGCAAGTAATTGCGCGTTATGTATTTAATTCTGGATGGGGTGGTGCGCTAGAGCTAACGCAAGTGCTGTTTGCATGGCTAATTTTATTTGGTATGAGTTACGGGATTAAAGTGGGGTCGCACATTGGTGTTGATGCACTGATTCGTACCTTTCCTAAACCGGTGTTTCGTTTTTTTGCCTTGTTCGGTGCAGGCGTTTGTATTATGTACGGAGTGACGTTATTTTCTGCTGAGTGGCTGACTGTTTTTGGTGTCGAATCAAAAGGTGGCGCTTGGTATTATTTTAGTAAAATTTATAGCATTGGTATTGGCATGGAAGATATTGTCTTGCCGGACTTTTTTCCGGAAGCACTTTATGGTGGCGAACGGTTACCGCGTTGGATTGCCTATCTTATTTTACCTGTGGGATTAGTCTTATTTGTGCTGCGTTCGGTACAAGCGTTTGTCGCTATTTGGAAAGGCGAACGTGAAATGATTATTGCTTCGCACGAAGCAGAAGAATTACTTGAGGAACACCAGAAAGCTAAAGAAGAAAGTGGTGAGGCTGGTAGTGATATTGATGAAAGTCATACCAAAGGAGGGAGCAAATAATGGAATCCCTTATTTTATTCGGTCTCGTTTTTGTTTTTTTATTCTTAGGCGTTCCTGTTGCGGTATCGTTGGGTTTTGCTAGCGTATTAGTCATCGCTATTTTTTCACATGACTCGGTATCGTCGGTGGCGCTCCAGTTATATACGGCGGCGCAAAACTATACTTTATTAGCGATTCCGTTTTTTATTCTCGCCTCATCCTTTATGTCTACCGGCGGAGTTGCACGGCGCATCATTCGTTTTGCTATTGCAGCGGTTGGGCATGTTCGCGGTGGGTTAGCCATTGCAAGTGTATTTGCTTGTATGTTATTTGCGGCCTTATCAGGGTCTTCGCCAGCGACTGTAGTGGCCATTGGATCTATCGCTATCGCGGGCATGATGCAAGCGGGCTATACCAAACAGTTTGCAGCAGGCGTTGTTGCCAATGCAGGAACACTGGGTATTCTTATCCCGCCTTCGATTGTGATGGTGGTGTATGCTGCCGCAACCGACGTATCGGTTGGCCGCATGTTTTTGGCGGGTGTAATTCCGGGTTTGTTAGCCGGTTTTATGTTGATGGCTGCCATCTACGTGAATGCGCGCATCAAAGGCATGGCAAAAGAACCTTTTGCGGGTATGGGTGAGATCGTGGAGTCTGCTGGCTCGGCGTCTTGGGGTTTATTCTTAATTGCGATTATTCTGGGTGGTATTTATGGGGGGATTTTTACTCCTACCGAAGCCGCTTCTGTCGCTGCCGTTTATGCCTTCTTAATCGCGGTATTCGTTTATCGTGACATGGGGCCATTAAAAGATGTGGCATGGTGTAACGAAGGTGAAAGTCTTGCCAATGCTGCGATGAGAAATGCCGTACTAACATTGAAAAATAGTTTAGCGGTTTTTTATCATGACGATACACGTAAAGTCATGGTAGATTCGGCAAAAACCACCTTGATGTTAATGTTCGTGATCGTGAATGCCTTAGTATTTGCCCATGTACTGACCTCAGAAAATATTCCGCAACATGTCACCAGCCTAATGTTGGATGCAGGCTTTACGTGGTTCACTTTCCTTATCGCTGTGAATCTTATTTTGTTGTTGGGTGGTCAGTTTATGGAGCCATCTGGCCTGCTATTAATTGTTGCGCCGGTGGTGTTTCCAATAGCGGTAGAACTGGGTGTTGATCCGATTCATTTAGGTGTGATCATGGTGGTGAATATGGAAATCGGTATGGTCACGCCGCCTATTGGCCTTAACCTCTTTGTGACATCGGCCATTACCGGTATGAGTATGGTGGAAGTCATTAAAGCGGCGATGCCATTTGTTTGTGTGATGTTTATCTTCTTGATTATGGTGACCTATATTCCGGCAATTTCTACATGGTTACCCACCATGATGATGGGGCCAGAAATTATTACGAATTGACGACTATCGTGAGTGAGTAAAAGTGATCCTTTTGGGCAGCCTAGGCTGCCCTTTTTTATGTTTGCCCTTTTTAAAAAGGGTTGTTAGAGTGCGGGAGTGAATGACAGTATCAACATAAAGATAGATGGTGTGATATGGATAGTGCGATATGGATAGTGCGGTATGAATAAAGATAACGACGACTTTTTTAAAGAGATGCAAGACGTAAAGCCGCTTCAGCGTGAGAAGCGAGTAGTGTTGAACTCTTCCAAAATCGACAAGAACACGATTAAGATGCGCCAGCAAGCAGCGCAATCCGAGAATATTTCCCTGACCGACCCTTTGGTTAACAGTGCGGTAGAGCAATTAGATGCGAATGCGGTACTAGCCTATCAGCGTCCGGGTGTTCAACATGGTGTGTATAAGCAGCTGCGGCAAGGTAAATACTCTATCGAAGCCCGTTTAGATTTACACCGCATGACCTCAGAGCAAGCGCGACTCACCCTTTACCAATTCGTACGAGATTGCATTACTCACGATATTCGCTGTGCGTTAATTACCCACGGTAAAGGCGAGGGCAGGGCAACCCCTGCTGTACTAAAAAGCTTGGTGGCTCATTGGTTGCCGCAAATTGACGAAGTGCTGGCTTTTCATTCCGCACAAAAACATCACGGCGGTACGGGCGCCACTTACTTGCTATTGAAGAAAAGTGAGAAAAAACGTTTAGAAAATTTAGAACAGCATCAAAAGCGACGCTAGCCAGAATAAATACGAGAACGTACTATGAACTACAATATTGCCTAACCAAGCCTGAAGCGCGAGAGGATTACCCTTTTGGGCCCGACGCCTTAGTTTTTAAAGTAAGGGACAAGTTATTTGCCATCTTAAGTGAAAAAGCAGCAGGTGAGAACGCGGGTGTGGCACGTATTAGTCACAAGTGCGATCCTGACGAAGCGCAAATGCTACGAGATGTTTTTGAAGCGGAGATCCCCTGCTACCACATGAATAAACGCCACTGGAATACAGTGATTTCGGATGGCAGTATTCCTCAGGGTGAAATCGAAAGAATGATAGATTGCTCTTATGGCTTAGTGATGAGAAACCTTAAGAAACCGGAGCGACAATTGTTAGAACTAAAGTACGGAAAGGAACCGCTTTATTGCTAAAGAGAACGGCTCTGTAGGCCTGAGCTAGGCTGTAGTATTTGAAATGTTATTTCCTTAACTCTACCCCAACAATAAAAGACAAGGTTAAGTATATTTATACCTGTATTAAGTCTATTTTTGTAGTCATTGATAACAAGCCAAGTATAGGAGCTATATTTACGTATAATCCCAGGCTTCAGTTTACTTCACTTTATAAGGAATTTTTTATGATCAAAAAAATAATTAAACTTAGCATTCTCACATTGATTGTCGGTCTGGTTGGCTGCGCTACTCAAGTCACCGAGCAGCCCACAGAAACTAAACGAGCATCCGTCAAAGCAGGTGATTTCAAAAAAATTATTCTTGTAGCTAGTGAAATAGCGCCGATTTATGCTGAGCATGGTGCAAATATTAAAGCGGTTAATAAAATAGATGAAATATTGGCGACTAGAATTACCGGCTTACTTGACAATGTAACAGTCATCAAGGCAGAACAGCTCGAAGAGTCAACTATTTCAGCTTCTCAAAAAGGCGATATACTCATTATCAAGCCGTACGTAAAACAAATTAAATTTATTGGCGGCGCTGCAAGATTTTGGGCCGGTGCAATGGCGGGCAGTTCGGTAGTCATTTTAGATGTGATACTTAAGGATGCGGCCACCGGTGAAGTTATAGGCAAAACAGGTTCTTACCGGAGAGCAGGAGCTTATGCAGACCCTTTCGGCATAGGCTCTAACCGTATGTTAGAAGATACCGCTCAAGACATAGTCAATTATATTTCTGTTAATCAATAATGCTTTGAGATTTGTAATATCGGTAGCGTTAGCGCTCAGTTAAACGACAACCACTGACTTAATGGGGTAAATCAGTGGTTGTTCTCTGTGTTTAAAAAACAGTGCTCCTCTGTGTGCAATACATAGCAATAACGGGTATCCATCCAATAGAAGTATGATACTCCATCCAAGTGAATACGTTGAGAAGTTATTGTTTATTCAGCGTGTTCCTCTCTTACTTGAAATATACATACGACAATAATTCACTTTTCTTATGCGATATACTACTGGCTTCGTACTTGATGATAGCGGGCAATGGTTTATTTTTGCAAACAGTTTTATCCATTGCTATTTATTTGGTTTTTTACACAGAGACGCATAATCTACTATAGAAAAATAAGGCTGCAATTAGTTCATTTTAGATCAGGCATTCATATATTAATAACAATGTCGATATTTCTACATTCGCTACCTTATTTATATTAAATATCATGCTTTGATGGGTGAGTAACGTATAAAATTAACACAATTAAGGAAAGAACATGAGTAACGACGTTTTACGCGCGTTAGGTATTAAAAAAATCGATCGAATCGAGCAATATTCAGTTCGATCAGAGAGCAAACAAGACATATTGAAAATATACTATAAAAAATAAAAGGGTGATTTGTTCCACCGCAGCGAAAAATTTAAATTTCCACGAGCACAAAAACCGTTTAAAAATGAATCTGGAAATTATAAAGATACTAATGAGCGTTCGTCAACTCTTTACAAGGCTATGGTCGAGTTAGATAAATTTGTATTGACCTACAGAAAATAAAAAGATGTAAGAAAAAAATATTTTCTGATTTGCGCCACTTAGAAAAAATGGTTGTTAGTAAAATCGCTGAAATAGAGGCAGACTTAGCGGGCTTGAAATAAGCCTGCTGCTAGTAGGTGTGTATCGCCATGTGTCAATCACACGGCGATAAATCATCTCCCTTCTCATCCATCGTAGTCGCTAAACTCAGCCCGTAGAGTTGTGGTGCAATATTTTAGCGTCCGGCGACTTCATTTTTTATATAATCTAGTCTAGGATAAAACTCAGTCATTCTAAACTCTGAAGCATAGTGCGTTCAGTTTGCTTTTCTATAGATCGATGCTCCTTTACAGAAATAGAATATGTTAATTCTTCATAAAAGATGATTAATACAGATTGAAAACTATAGCGTATAAATAAGCTAAGTATTAATAACGCGAGACTGTACATGTATATAAAAAAACAATCATTTTCTTTGTACACGCTGCTCGCAATCTTTTTTTTTCTCGTCGTCAGTGGGTGCTCATCAAAATTTCCTAACCCTAAAAATTCTGAGTTTAAAGACGTTAACGGCATTAGCGGTCAGCAGTTGTTTTTAAAGACTTTCAGGGTTCATGGGGGAGATGCTATAGATGAGCTTAATGATGTCAATGTTGGCATAACAGGTAAGTGGAAAACACTGATTACAAAAATTCAACCATTAGTAACTGACTTTAAATTTCGAGTAGACTCGCAAGAAAAAATATTAACAAAAGAGTTTGTTTACGCTGCTCTTTACACCGGCCCCAGTGGCAACAAAAAAGTCGTGAGAACACCTTATTCTCTAGAGGTTTTTTATAATCTAGAGCCATCGTTGAATGCTGACGTTATTAGTACAACAGCTCTAACAGCCGACGCATTCTATACCTTTCTACTCGGTCCCCTAGCGCTGCATCGATGGAAGGATAGTTTTACGCGAATAGAAGACAAAGTCGAATCTGGGAATAATTACCATCGTATATATCTTCTCAGAAAGCCAGGGTTCGGGTTCTCTGAAGCTGATGAGGTAGTGTTATGGATAGATGCAGCCACATTCTTGACAACAAAGGTGCAAATAACCTTAGAGGGGCACAGTACAACTAGAGGTGCTCATGTTCAGGTAAATTATTTAAACTATGTCAAAGTGGAGAACTATATATTTCCAAGTAATTTTTACGAGAAAGTAAATGCGCCTATTTCTATAGGGGCTCATACTTGGCGGTTGACCGGAATTGACATCAATCGCGGATTGAGATTAAAAGACGTTGATAGTAAAGGTTATTCTAGTCGGGCTGGAAAACCCGCGAAGCCCATTAAGTAAAGTAAAGTGAAGCTGTCAGAATTGGCCTTGCGATTCTGATAATAAGTTTTTATTAGTTAATTTTATTACTTTTTTTCATTTTTTTCATCTTTTTCATCTTTTTCATTCGATTTTTCACGAAAAAATTACGCATTAATTCGTCAATGGTTCGGTTGAAAAATATATCTTTTAGCAAAGACGAACGATGTGCCAGTGTTGTTTGAAAAGCTCTAATATCATCGATAACCTGATTTCCTCATAAGTAATTAAATGCCATCATCCCGGAGGGTCATAAAGGCAGTGCATTGAGGTCGAGTCTCTAGTTGAATTAATCCCGACAATAGACTTCAATCAAATGAAACCCAAACTGACTTTTAATGGCCCCATGCACTTGTTTGAGTGGCTTTTTAAAAATAGCTCGTTCTACGGGCTTCACTAACTGACATTTGCGAATATACATATGGAAATCATGATGAAGGGAGAATGTTTATAATCATCGCTAATTCACATAACTGATATTTTCAATATTAACTACCTGAGCAGTAATTGAATATTTTTTAGTTTGAGTGCTCAATCATTGCTGAGGTATTACCTAGTGAGTAAGTTGCCTGTTTAGATAACTATTGATTGCCCGCAATACTTATTGGCATCTGTAGCCATACTCATGTTGAGTAAATTCAATCGTCGATTGATAAGTTTTTTACTCAGATTAATACCTGTCTTTAATTCTTTTCGAAAAACTATGATGAACAGCTCAGGTGAGATACACCACCCACCGAAAAATATTCACGTGGTTTCAGCCGATAGTATTTCTCCTCTATCTCTTTTGACTGTTCTGCGTATGGTTGTGTCATTATGTCTTGCAGCTCTTGAATGAGAGAGTAGTTCCCCGCAGTTGCTTGTTGGTAAGCCGGCGCAACAAACCACTCTCGCAAAATATATTTTGGATTGACGAGCTTCATCTGCCTAGAGACTTCCTCGTTCGATCGGAGCGAAGTTGCATTCGTGTCGCGGGAGCTGTTGATGAGCGTTTTCCATTTTACGAGCCACTCGGACCAACGCTCGTCCATCATTTCGGCGTCTGAATCATATCTCGAATTACGGTAGAAGCTTTTCTTGAGCGGGACAATATTGTCGGGTATCGATGAGAGTTCGCGGAAGAAAATAGTGTAATCGACAGAAGTGTGCATCATGAGTGTTTCTAGTTCACTGAACAGTGATTGATTAAAAACGCTAAGCCCCAGTTTATTTGCCCACATTTTTTCCATTTGCACGAGCATCACTGTCGAAAACTCAAGTTGAATCTTCTCGAGCGCTAAAAGACAGTCCTGATGAGCTGACAGTAACGGCCGTAACGCGGAACAAAACATGCCGAAGTTGCGTTGTGCTGCGTTGGGTTGGTTCATGAATGAGAAGTGTTCCCCACCACCCGTCCAAGGCTGATAATACGGGTTAAACACATCACAGAAACCGAAGGGGCCGTAATCCAGCGTAAAGCCACCGGCTGCACAGTTGTCGCCGTTAAAGTTGCCTTGGCAAAAACCGACGCGAATCCAGTTCGCAATCAGCGATGTGAGGCGGCTACGAAACTCGCTCGCCAGCAACACGATTTTTTCCGGGGTGGTGAGTTGCTTATCGATGACGTCAGCGTACTCACGATCAATCGAGTGCAACACAATTTGTTCGAGTTCCTCCAGTGCTTTCGGGTGTTCGTTTTTACGGGTACGGCGAGCGAAAAGTTCGAGCTGACCCACGCGAAGAAATGACGGTGCGACACGCGTCGAGATAGCGGCTGACTCGGATATCATCATATCGGGATTCTCCGAGCGCGAGCCCTCCGAGTACCACGGCCGCTGTACTTTTTCGGTTTTCGAAACATATAAGCTCAACGATCGTGATGTGGGTACGCCCAGCGCGTGCATGTGCTCCTGAGCCAAGAACTCGCGGATACTCGACCGTAATACTGCGCGGCCGTCTGCGCCGCGGCAGTATGGGGTGCGGCCACCACCTTTCAGCTGCATCTCCCAGCGCTGGCCGTTAATGACTGCTTCAAGTATGGAAACGGCACGACCGTCTCCATATCCGTTACCGGTGCGGAACGGGCACTGCTGGATGTATTCAGTGCCGTAGATGGACAATGCATACCCAGTTGCCCAGCCTACCTTGCGCATTGGCTCCGGAGCCTGCGAGATGTCGCCGGAGAACATACGCACGAAGTCGAGCGACTCCGCCATGCTGTCGGCGAAACCAAGCTCGGAAAAAAAGTCTTTGCTGTGTGCGACATACTCTGGGTCTTGGATTGGCGTAGGGTTGACCGGAACATAATGGCCCGTAAAGACTTGTCGCGGCGCGTGGTCGACACCATTTTTTGTCGCGTCAGGATCGCAGTTGAGCGTGTCCATGAGGGAGTAGTTTGCTAACTTCGCGAGATCCTCGAGCGAAGCTACAGTAGGGACTACAGTAGGTACGGTCGCAGAAGTTTTTTTGGGCAGTCGGTTCGTCATAGTGGTTTATACCAAGGCTTGTAAAGGTAAACTTGATATCTACACATGATAGTCAAAAAGTACCTGATGAAAGTGTTGTGCTCTCCGCAAAAGATGCGGTTTTGGCTGGTATTCTTTAGGGACTCTGCTGCAACTTTTTCAGAGCTATTTTGAAGTTTTTTTGTGGTTGCATGCCAGCCAGATATGTATGTTAATGATGTCTGCTTTTTTCTAAAACTTCAACCGCCTTATGACGACTTTGATCAGAGGTTCCTTAGGCAAGTCTCGGCCTGTCGAGTCAGCCATTGAGGCACTGACTTTTTCGGTGTTTTATTCAGCTTTTGAATCAACGTGAAGGGAACCGCACTCAAGCCATATTGCTCTCGCAGTGTAGCAAGCATGGCCAGCCATAGCTTCACCGTCATTTCCGAATCATATAATGCTCGGTGATAATCTCCTGTCGAAGGAATGTTGGCGTACTTCACCAGAGT
>JBLHVA010000040.1:0-11232 GCA_047630005.1 Candidatus Endobugula sp.
TTATCGCGTAGACGCCAGCCGCTCTATTGAAACCGGTGGCACGGGGCTAGGTCTTGCGATTGTTAAACATATTCTGGCTCGGCATGATGCACGTTTAAATATAAGCAGTCGCATTAACCAAGGAAGCACTTTTAGCGCTATCTTTCCAAAGAGCCGCGTTACTACAAGTCCATAGTCATAAAATCCAGTTATACGTATAAATCAAAGACCGAAAAAATAGCGAGCTAATGCCTAACAAATTACCTTTATTTATTGCATCGTTCCACTCCTCTATTAATGCTATTAACAGCGAACGCTGGAATACATTGTGTGGTACAAACTATCCTTTTTTACGACACGAATTTTTTTCTGCGATGGAAAATAGTGGCTGTACGTCGAAAGAAACTGGCTGGCAGCCATACCACTTAACACTGACCGAGTCATCAACTGCGAAAATAATTGCGGTTATGCCGCTTTACCTTAAACACCATTCTTATGGTGAATATGTATTTGATTGGGCATGGGCAGATGCATATCAACGACACGGACTGGCTTATTACCCCAAATTACTTAACGCTATTCCTTTTACACCTGCGCGTGGCGAACGCTGGGGAATTGACAGTGAATTTGATGAGCAAGAAATAATTTCTATAGTTCAACAAGCAATTACACAAGAAGCAAAAACGAAGCAACTATCCTCCTGTCACATACTGTTTGTTAAGCCAGAAAAAAAATCTATGGCATCACAAGCACAATGGCAAATAAGAGAGGGCTATCAATACCACTGGTTTAATCAAGGCTTCACTTGTTTTGATGATTTTTTAGCAACCATGTCTTCTCGAAAAAGAAAAAACATTATTAAAGAACGTGAAAAAATTCAATCTCAAAAAATAACCTTAGTTACCAAAAAAGGAAACGAAATAACCGCAGAAGAATGGCACCAATTTTACTTGTTTTATCAATCAACATATTACAAAAGAAGCGGTCATCAGGGTTACTTGTCGGCCGAATTCTTCACCGATATTGCAAAAAATCTCGCTGAACATATCATCATGGTGCAAGCTTATACTTCAGCACAATCTTCTGATGGCGACTCGGAATTTGTCGCTGCAGCGTTATGTTTTAAGGACAAAGATACACTTTATGGGCGCTATTGGGGTTGTAAGGAAAACTATGATGCATTGCATTTCGAAGCTTGTTATTACCAAGGTATTGAATATGCCATTAAACATCAGCTAACGCGCTTTGATCCCGGCGCACAAGGCGAACATAAGATTCAGCGCGGCTTTACACCTATACGTACCTTTTCTTCGCATTGGATTGAGAATGAAGGGTTTTCGCAGGCGATTACGCAATTTTTAGAAGAAGAGAAAAAAGGCGTAGATCAACATATCGAAGAAGCTACAAAGCGACTACCGTTTAAGAAGCCATCGCTCGAAGAGGAACAATAAAAGCCCTACCCTGCACCTTCAAACTTCCACACCAACAAACGATTATTCGCTGGCATTGCATGATCGGCAACAGGTACAAAATGGTTATCTGATGCGAGCTTATTGATTTTTTCAATATCGCGGATACCCTTTTCAGGACTTGATGCCTGTAAAAACTGATCAAAGCGTTCATTACTTTCACTGGTGTATACGCCATTATAATTAAATGGCCCGTACACAATAACTAAACCGTTAAGTTCAAGCACTTTATGTGCTTTTTGGAAGAAATGAAGAACATTATCCCACGACATAATGTGTAAGGTATTTGCCGTAAATACCGTGTTATAGCGCTGTGGCAACCACAGTTCATTACTCACATCTAGTGTGGTGGGGGCTAGACAATTACCTACTGAGGCCTCATCAATCCAAGCATTAATACCTTCATGATTTTCTTCAAAATCACTCATCTGCCATTGCACAGGGAGATGATTAGAAAAATACACGCCGTGCTGTCCCGTTCCACTACCTACCTCTAATACCTTACTCCCTTCATCAAATAACACCCTAAGATGCTCTAAAATAAAATCGCGATTATTAATACATGCCTGAGAAAAAGGTTTAAGCATAAGATAGACGCTACTGTCGTTAGTATTCTCTCAGTATAAATTATTTATCCGCTAAATAAACCTTCAGGCATAAAAAAACGGCTCAGCATCACTGAACCGTTTTGTTATACCCTTTACATTCGCGTAAAGGGTAGTGCCACCAGTAAGGCAGTTTATTTAAAGTCTGCTTCAGTTAATGTCACCAGCTCTGTAGCATTTTTAGAGTACTTAGCACGTAACTCGTCTGATAGTGGGATCATGCCACGCTCAGCCAGGTAACCTTCAGGGCCCCAAGTGCTGCTTTTAGTAAACTCGGTAATATATTCTTCGATACCGGGAACAACACCTATGTGATTTTTCTTAACATAGAAGTATAAAGGGCGAGAAATTGGGTAGCTTTTGCTAGAAATCGTTTCAAACGTTGGCTCATTTCCTTCAATGAATGAACCCTGTACTTTAGAAGCGTTTTCTTCAAGAAAGCTGAAACCGAAGATACCTAATGATTCTGGGTTCTTAGTTAGCTTTTGTACGATCAGGTTATCATTTTCACCTGATTCAATATAAGCACCATCTTCACGAATAGTGTGACAGATACCTTTGTATTTATTCTTCAATGATTTAGATAGTGCTTTATCGCCTGCTTTTTTTGCTTTCTTAGATGCTGATTTAATATCTTTAATCCAGCTCACTTTTTTACAGCCGCCTTCCATTCCTAGTTCAACAAAAGCGTCACGTGTACCAGATGTAGGCGGTGGGCCAAATACAGCAATTTTTGATGCAGGAAGTGTAGGGTTAATATCTTTCCACGTCTTATACGGGTTTGGAATCAACGTTTCAGAACCATCGGTGTTTGGAACCTCTTTCGCCAATGCTAGAAATAAATCTTTACGTGTTAGCTCTAATTGCTTAGATTTTTTTGAGTTCGCAACAACAATACCGTCAAAACCGATAAGTACTTCGACAACATCTGTACCATTAGCATGACATTTTTTAAATTCCGACAATTTCATGCGACGTGATGCATTCGTAATATCAGGATGAGATACGCCATTACCTGAACAAAAAAGCTTAGCGCCACCACCTGAACCGGTAGATTCGATTGTTGGGGTTTTAAACTGAGTTGTTTTACCGAACTTTTCAGCAACAACCGTCGCGAAAGGGTAAACAGTTGATGAACCAACAATACTGATATTGTCGCGTGCAGATGCCGTTACACTGGTAAATGTTAAGGCTGAAACAGCGATTGCTGTTGCTAAGTTTAATGTTTTCACATTGACCCCCTAAAGGATGTTGTAGTAGTTATTGGGAAGAATTAAAGTTAAACGTTAAGATAAATCTATATAATCTATGGATAAGGATAATAGCTGCCTATTATGACAACTATGTGACAGACCTATCTAACCAATATTAAAAAGTTGAACTGATGCCCATGTTATATTTCAATGGTATACTTTGAGTTGATTTCTGAACGATAAAAATGCAAGGTGAATTGTCAAATTAAAGCACCCTGTCTAATAGATCAGGCTAATTACAGTTGATCCACTCTCTTTAATAGGTAAAAACCCGTGAAAACCATTTTTGTTATTATTATGAGCGGATTGCTCATTAGCGCGTGCAGCAGTAAACCTGCAAAAATAGCCGGTATAGACACTAGTAAAAAGACTAGCAGCGAGGAAAACAGCATCACTTACAATACGACAGAACCTGCGACATATGAAGAGTACCGACAGTGGCGAAAAAATAACGACCCGGCTAGTGAAGCCTATGCAGATTACAAAGGCTGGGTAATCAAGTACCGAAAATGGAAACTAGAGCAGGAAAGCTTATAGCGTCTGGTTATTGCTCTTCTCTAGTAAAAACCCATTCTCTGTCACTAGACTGATCTGTTTGATAACGATAACCATCCACCGTAAACCGCTTTAAATCCTTCGCATTTGTTATGTTATTCTTTATTGCATAGGCCGCCATTAGGCCTCTTGCTTTTTTAGCATAAAAACTAATGATTTTATAAACACCCTTTTTTTGATCTTTAAATATAGGGGTGATCACCGTTGCATCTAGAGATGAAACATCAACCGATTTGAAATATTCCGTCGATGCTAAATTCACCAAGGTCTGAGTTTTATTTTTCTTCAATTGTTTATTAAGCTGTTGGGTTATTTTATCTCCCCAAAAAGAATAAAGGTTTTTGCCTCCGGTATTTTCAAATCGAGTACCCATTTCTAGCCGATATGCCTGCATAAGGTCTAAAGGACGCAAGATGCCATAAAGGCCCGATAAGATTGATAAGTGTTGCTGAGCAAACTCTAGCTCACCCTGACTAAAAGACTCTGCATCTAAGCCTACATATACATCCCCTTTGAACACAAATATCGCTTGTTTAGCATTTTCTGAAGTAAACGGTAATTGCCATTCCTGATAACGATCATAATTAAGCACGCCTAATTTATCACTAATGTGCATCAGTGAAGATACATCTTGCGGTGCAAGCCTCTTCAGCTCATCAATTAATTGCTGCGCTTCGGATAAAAGTAACGGTTGCGTACTTTGTTTCACAGTTGACTTGGTTTCAACATCAAGTTTTTTCGCTGGAGAAATAACCATTAACATAAAGCGTACCTTTAATTATGTTCTTCACTGTTCGTTATAAACAGTTAGTAAGAGAGGGCTGCAATAGCCTATTCAGGTTTGAGAATATCATGCCACCAGTTTAAGGGGGTGGAGCCATCGGCAGGATCATATACGTTACCATACAACCAAAGCCCACCCTCTTCTGTGACATAGCGATTAAGCAAGCCCTCGATGGCTGAGAAACCACAGCTCACATGGATGCTATAAATTAAAAAACGCTCAGTTTCGATGTCTAGTTCACCACCTAGTTTTTCTAACTCGGGTGTTAGTTGTTCACTAATTGCAGACAAATCACTTTTAGCGTAAACACGAATACATAAATTTCCGCCGTGATGTTTTATCTCAAACTCTTTGCTTTCTGCAAGCATTTTAACTACATCGCCACTAGCCAAACCTTTAATAAATGCAGGTGACTTAACTAACTGAAAGCTATCATCCGCATTTTGCTTTACCGACAAACGCTCTACTATCGGCTGACCTTGGGGATCATTACCTGCGAACAACTCGATTACTTGTAACGCTGACGCCATAAAACTCACTACCTTGGTTGATTGAAGAGTATCTGATTAAGCCTGAGTTGAATTTTGTTCATCAAAATAATTCATGATTTGGTCAGAGTATCCTTAATGACTTATGACACGGCAAAGCGCTCACTATAAACAGAAGCCGCTTGTCATCTATTGGGTGAAACGGCATTATTATACGATATCTAGGAGATGATCAACATGCATAAACCGTTATCCAAAACCCTATCTACATTATTACTCATGTCATTACTCGGTTTTGGTGTACTAAGTACCATTACGGGCTGCGAAACTAACCCAGTTACCGGCAAGCAGCAATTGTCCTTAGTTAGCAGTGCGCAGGAACTATCTGTTGGTCAGCAACAATACAAACCTAGTCAGCAGTCACAAGGCGGCGCGTACACTATTGACCCTTCACTTAATCGGTATGTGGACAACATAGGACAAACACTCGCTAAGCTAAGCGGGCAGCCCAACCTACCTTACGAGTTTATTGTGTTAAATAATGACGTGCCTAACGCATGGGCGCTGCCTGGTGGGAAAATAGCCATTAATCGTGGGCTACTTATTTTATTAGAAGACGAAGCACAATTAGCCGCGGTTCTAGGACACGAAGTCGTTCATGCTGCAGCAAGACACGGCGCGAGCCAAATGTCGCAGGGCATGTTGTTACAACTTGGCACTCAAGTACTTGACCAAGCGTCTGGCAATAGCGCTTATTCCCAAATAGCTGGCATTGGTGCATCGGCAATCCAAGCACGCTATGGTCGTTCGCAAGAACTAGAAGCCGATCATTACGGTATAAATTATATGGTGGAAGCAGGATATAACCCGCATGCTGCCGTCGAATTACAGCAAACATTTTTACGCCTATCTCGAGATAGCTCACAAGGTAATTGGCTAAACAATTTATTCGCCAGTCATCCGCCATCTGCTGAACGGGTCCAAAAAAATAAAGCGCGGGCAGCTCTGCTCCCCAAAGGCAAACGCAATACAGAAGCCTATCAAAAAGCAACGAAACAAATAAGAATTGATAGCAGTGCTTATGAAACCCACGAAAAAGCCATCACAGAAGCCAAGAAAAAATCATGGGCTAACGCATTAACACTGACTCAAAAAGCCATTAAACTACAACCCAAAGAAGCTCGCTTTCATATTACTAAAGGTCGCTTACTCAACGAAATGGAAAAAAATAAAGCGGCAGTCAAAGCATTTGATAAAGCTATCCAATTAGAGCCCGAATATTTTGCCGGATTTTTTTATAGGGGCTTAACGCAACAGCAACTTAACAATACAAAAGCGGCAGAAAAAGATCTATTAAAAAGTAATACACTTCTAGAAACTGGCGCGGCCAATTATTATTTAGGCGAGATCGCATTGAGTAATAATAAACGAGACTCGGCGATAAACTACTATAAACGCGCAGCAAGAAGTGGCGGAAAAATAGGTGCAGCGGCGAGAGAAAAACTGCAAACTCTTGGAGTTAAATGACCTTCGTGGGTATTAGCAGACGCTAACTATATTTTTCTGAGTGCACAAAAAAGGCGTTGAACCTAATAATTCAACGCCTTTTTTGTAGCAAAAAACCACTACTTTCTTTGTTTGTTTACTTGCTGCGCCATTTCATCTGGCGTTTGATGACGTACATCTAAGCCTTTGACCAAATAAAATATTTGCTCAGAGATATTGCTGGCATGATCGCCTATTCTTTCCAGCGATCGCAACGCCCAGATAACATTCATCGAACGACTAATATTACGCGGATCTTCCATCATGTAAGTAATTAATTCGCGCATAGCTGTTGCATATTCACGATCAATTTCTTTGTCTTTATTGACCACCTTAAGAGCCATGTCAATATCATAACGCGCAAACGCAGTTAGTGAGTCATTAACTATTTCTTGTACGTGGCGACCTAAATTGCGTAGTTCGCTAAAGCCATGAGGTAAGTCTTCAGAATCGGAAATAGCGATAGCCATCTTTGCAATCTTATTGGCTTCATCGCCAATACGCTCTAAATCGCGCGTTGATTTAGAGATCGCCATTACCAAACGCAAGTCAGATGCGGTTGGTTGGCGACGTGCGATAATTTGTGTACACAGATCATCTAACTGCATTTCACGCTCATCAACTTCTTTTTCAGTCGTCATTACTTCTTGTGCTAATACCGTATCTACATCGGTAATCGCTTTAACCGCATTGACTATTTGTTGCTCTACAATACCACCAAGTTCTAAAAATTCAGTTTTCAAATCATCTAAGGCAGTATTATATTGTTGTGATATATGTCGATCTATATTCAATTTATCCATTTTACTCTCCGCGTATTATCGCTAGAATTTTTACTCTTACACCCATAATAAATAGCTTAACTCCGCCCACTGATCACCCAAAACGACCAGTAATATAGGCTTCTGTTAGGTCATGATCTGGATTAGTAAAAACTTTTTCTGTTTCGTTAACTTCAATCAATTTACCTAAGTGAAAATACGCTGTTCGGTGAGAAACTCGTGCGGCTTGCTGCATCGAGTGAGTCACGATTGCAATCGTATAATTTTGACTCAACTCGTCAATTAGCTCTTCAATTCTAGCCGTTGCAATAGGATCAAGAGCTGAACAAGGTTCATCCATCAAAATAACTTCGGGGCTAACGGCTATGGTTCTGGCAATACATAGGCGTTGTTGCTGACCACCAGATAAGCTAGTGCCTGGCTGCTGCAGACGATCCTTTACTTCATTCCACAAGCCGGCTTTTTGCAAACTCGTTTCAACAATATCATCTAAATCAGACTTTCGATCTGCTAAGCCATGTATGCGTGCGCCATAGGCGACGTTGTCATAAATAGACTTAGGAAATGGGTTAGGCTTTTGAAATACCATACCTACACGTGCGCGTAATGGCACTACATCCATTTTTTTATCGTTGATATCCTGGTCTTCCAATAAAAACTTTCCGGTCACTTTACACGTATCTATGGTGTCGTTCATCCTATTTAAGCAACGCAAAAAAGTCGATTTACCACAGCCCGAGGGGCCAATCATTGCCACCACTTCGTTGGTACCGATATCTAAATTAACGTCGTAAATAGCCTGCTTTTCGCCATAAAAAACATCCACATCACGCATCGACATTTTTGCTTTTTCACTAA
The DNA here is from genome assembly GCA_047630005.1 of Candidatus Endobugula sp. Classification (GTDB taxonomy): domain Bacteria; phylum Pseudomonadota; class Gammaproteobacteria; order Pseudomonadales; family Cellvibrionaceae; genus Endobugula. Next base: position 8,319 of record JBLHVA010000040.1, read on the forward strand.
AAGCTTGCCCAACGGTGGTATATGCATCGCTATTTTCTTCAGTAATGACATTAGTTTTAGCTTTACTTTTTTCAGCAGTCAACGGTGTTGCCGGCTCTTTAATTACACTATCGTTCATGGAAATACCTAATTCAAATATAGTTGATTACCAGCGTCGCTCAAGGCGACGTCGCGCCCATACTGCTAAGGTGTTCATAACAATTAAAAACATTAATAAAACTAAAATAGCTGCCGATGCTTTTTCACTAAAGCCTGCATCTGCATTTCTAAACCACTGGAAAATTTGCATTGGTAACGCCGTTGCAGGATCACTAACACCGGTAGGAATTTCTGGGATAAATGCCGCCATGCCTATCATCAATAAAGGCGCACTTTCACCTAATGCCTGAGCTAGCCCAATAATTGTTCCGGTTAACATTCCCGGCATTGCAAGCGGTAACACATGATGCAATGTTACCTGCATTTTTGATGAGCCTAAACCATATGCCGCCTGACGAATAGACGGTGGTACCGCCTTAATAGACGCACGACTAGAAATGATAATCGTTGGCAACGTCATTAGCGTAAGCACAAAGCCACCCACTAATGGTGTTGAACGAGGAAAACCAAAGAAGGCTAAAAATATTGCCAAGCCTAATAAGCCAAAAATAATAGACGGTACTGCTGCTAAGTTATTAATATTGACTTCAATAATGTCGGTCCATTTGTTTTTTGGCGCATATTCTTCTAGGTAAATTGCGGTCGCTATACCAATTGGGAATGAAAGCGCGAGCGTGACTAACAGTAAGTAAAACGATCCCATGACTGCGCCACGAATACCCGCTTCTTCCGAGTGAGCCGAATCACCCTTATTAAAGAACGCCCAATTAATTCGCTTTTGTAAGTCGCCTGACTCTATCGCTGCGTGAATCCACTGCAGCTGCTTCTCACTAAATTCGTGCTTACCTTGCTCACCAGGTTCAGCTAAACGCTTAAGATAAAAATCGACTTTATCGTCAACTAATGCCCAAACTGTGGTTTTGGTATTAATGATCTCTTGAGCGTTTATTTTAAAGCGATCTTGTAATAGGTAACCAGTCCCATCTACGGATAACAGTTTTCTTGCCTGACTTTTATCTCGACGACTGCTAACATCAAAATATTCATATGTACCGCGTTTCACTACCCCGGCATAATTACCAGCTAAAATTTGATTCAAATCCGAAGTATCAGAAATATCTAATGTTTCCGCATCCATCTCAACAGCAATTTGCAGATAATGGTATGTAAAACCACTAAGCCCCTTGCCTATAATATTAGTAAATAAGAACAGTACACATAGCAAACCAAAGCCTATGGACAATATTCCATATAAGCGAAAACGCTTTTCTGCTCGATGGCGCTTCCCTAAGGTACGATTAACTTTATCAATCGTTTTAATTTCTGGCTTAGTCATATTGTTCTCTATACTTCTTCACAATATTGAGTGCTAGAAAGTTAAGCCCCAATGTAATAATAAATAAGACTAACCCTAAAGCAAACGCAGCTAAAGTTTTAGCGCTATCAAACTCATGATCACCAATTAGCAGTGTTGTCATTTGCACGGTTACTGTAGTCACTGACTCTAGCGGATTGAATGTTAGTTTTGCTGCCGTACCTACTGCCATCACAACAATCATGGTTTCACCAATAGCTCGCGATACCGCTAATAAAATAGCGCCGACAATACCAGGCAAAGCCGCAGGGAAAATAACTTTCTTAATGGTTTCTGACTGTGTAGACCCTAGGCCATAAGCACCATCTCTTAATGACTGGGGAACAGCATTAATTACATCGTCGGAAAGGGAAGAAACAAACGGAATAATCATTACTCCCATCACCAGCCCTGCCGCTAACGCGCTCTCACCTGAGACTTCTAAAGGTCCAAAAGAAACCCCTAAAAATGCAATATCTAACCCTAAGCCATGCAATCCATTTTTGATCATCGGTGCAATAGTGAGCGCAGCAAAAAAACCATAAACAACGGTAGGAATACCCGCCAGTATCTCTAGTACAGGCTTTACTACTGAGCGCATGCGACTACTGGCATATTCTGACAAATAGATCGCCGTCATTAACCCCGTGGGTACTGCTACCAGCATGGCTATCGCAGAAATTAATAATGTACCCGTGAACAGTGGTACTGCACCAAACGCACCCGAACTACCTACTTGATCGGCACGAATAGACAGCTGTGGACTCCACTGAGTGCCGAAAATAAACTCTTGAATAGGTACAATTTGAAAGAAACGTATTGATTCAAATAGAACAGATAAGACAATACCGACCGTTGTAAAAATAGCCAAGGTAGAGCATAGCAATAAAAACAACATGAATGATCGCTCTACGTTGCTCCGTGCCTGATTCTCTGACTTAAGCGTGAACCAAGCCCAAAAACTTAACCCTAACAAACTACAAACAATCGTTATTGATAGTGCTAGATTGCTAATATAACGGAAATCGACAATATGCTGAGATATAGCAACCAACTGTGGGTCATCGACTGTTGAAGAGCCTGTCGTGATGCTTTCTATTGCACTGAGCAATAATTGTAATTCATTAGCCGATAATGAACGTTGCTCGTCTGTTAAATATTGAAGGGTAAGCTCTCGAATAATAATGTCATCAAAAATCACCCATATACCGAAGATTAACAAGCAAGGAACTGCGCACCAAAGCGCCGCCTGAACACCATAAAAAACAGGTAACGAATGTAGATGGCGAATACCCCCTAATTCTGCCGCAAGGCTAAGAGAACGCTGCCGGCACAAGTAAAACGTTGCCGTTACACCAGCCAGCATAACCACAAATAGCATGGACATAGTCATAGAAAAAACACAACCGTTATGAACGAGAGAATACTCTCTAAAACCTGAGAGCTACCATTAAGCAGCTA
>JBLHVA010000041.1:0-11196 GCA_047630005.1 Candidatus Endobugula sp.
TTCGGTTTTACCTAAGTTATGTACTCGTCCCATCAACCGACCTAAGACTTCTAAGTGATCACCGTTATCTAACGAAGGTGCCTGTCCGCCGCGGCGGGTATATAGACTAAAGCGATAACCCGCGTGTAGGTGTAGTGTTTTATCGTTAAAAATAAGGGGTGGTACGACGGGTACATCAATATCCAGTAGTGCTTGAGTAAATGTATGCTCTTCCTCTATCTGCTCGTCGCTCCAGCGTAATGGGCGATAAAACTTGGCGATTAATGGTTCGCCGTCTTCAATACCAATTTGGTAAACACGGTTTTCATAACTGTTTAAGGCTAAAATACGCGCATCGCTATGAAACCCTAAACTTTCTACTGCATCCATAACACAATCGGGGCTGAGCTTGTCGTAGGTTTCTTCCAGCATATAGTTTCCGTTTTTGTGGGCGGTGGATACGGGTGATGGCGTAGACTATTTTTATGAGAAAAACATCAACTACGTCAAGGTGCTACGATAAATCATCTAGATACTGATTGCGACTAAATGACGAAAGTTGATAGCAATATCATAAACTGTCAAAATCGCGACATAGGATTAACAACAACCCCATTTTTTTTATTAGCGCACATCATCGAGATTGTTCCCATGGCTGCTTCGTTCACCTTTTCTAGTTTTTCAATTCGTTTCTTTTTTGCCCTTATTTTGGTCATATTGACATACAACCCTACCGAATATTCTTTTTATCATTTGGTGATTGAGCAAATATCGCCAAGTGAGGATGCGGCAGTTCGAGTATCACTGCCTATATTGTTGTTGGCGGGGATTGTATTATCCATTGGTTTGGGCATGTTTTTACGCGCAACGCTACGCTCTTTAGGCCCTATAGGTATTGGCCTTGTGGCAGCACTGTTTGGCTGTGCTATTTGGGTGTTAGTGGATATAAAATGGTTAGTCGTAGACGGGGTGGTATTCCAGTGCATTGTATTGCTGATTGTGGCGATTGTGTTGGGTGTGGGAATGTCATGGTCGCATATCCGCCGCCGATTATCAGGGCAGGCAGATATGGATGATGTGGATCAGTAGCAGTGGGTCATAAGTAGTAGCGCGCTTATTCGCTCATGTAGCGTTTACGGCGCTTTTCTTTGAGTTTGTGTAAGTCCGTTAGCACCAAACCATCCACACAATGATTAAAGTCAGGGTCGATACCAAAACTGAGAAAGTGCACACCGCCGTCTTCAAACAGCTCGGTATATTGTTTATACAGCGTGGGAATGGCAACGCCCATGTTGCTCATCATACTTTTTAGCGTCGAAAAATCTTCCTTGTAGTTATCTCCCTTAAAAATGCCCTGAACTGATGGTGGCAATTGGTAAGGCGTGTTCGATATCGCCAAGGTTTCTGTGCTAGAAAAGTGCAATTGATAAAAGCACACCAATAAATCCTTTGCAGTGCTAGGTAATGTATCGCTCATGGAAACTGGCCCAAATAAATAACGATACTGTGGGCGGTGTTTTAAAAACGCACCAATGCCGTACCATAAATAATCTAAGCTGCGCTTCCCCCAGTACTTAGGTTGAATAAAACTACGACCTAATTCTAAGCCTTGTTCAAAGTATGGTTGCATCTTTTCGTTGTATTCAAACAGCGTCGCACTATAGAGCGAATGCTTATCTTGAGCGCCTTGAATCAAGCGTTTGGCATCGCCAAATCGGTATGCGCCCACAATCTCTAAATCTTGCTTATCCCATAAAATAAGATGAAAGTATTCATTGTCGTACTGATCAATATCGCGGCGCTTGTCACTCCCTTCACCTACCGCGCGAAAGGCAATTTCCCGTAAGCGACCAATCTCGCGCAAAATAGGCGAACTATTATCGTAGCAATACAGATAAATATCTTTACCATCGCTGGTATTACCTAAGTGCTCGCATTGGCGAATAGCTTTTGATAGTGCTTGTCGATCTTCTGGTGGCGCAATAGCTTTTTGAGTGGTAAAAATAACACGTCGGTTTTGGCCAAGACGGTACAAATGTTTTTGAAGCAGCTTCACTTTTTGATGGGGCGCGATAGAGCTATTGTTGTAGCTGTCGTAAGGAATAAGCTCACCAACCCGCATGGGTAAATGTTTGGTGCGTTGCTTAAACATTTCGCGCGCCAGCAATAATGTAGCTAATGGCTTGTGTATCATCGACAAGGTATAAAATAACGGCGAGTTTTTCCCGTCAATAAAGATAGGCAAGATGGGCGCTTGTGCACTAGAAGCCATTAGTAAGAAATCACAGCGCCAGCGACTATCTCTTACCCCCTGCGGTTTTAAGCGAGAGACTTCTCCGGCAGGAAAAATAATTAATGTGCCTTCATTTTTTAAATGCGTATGTATGTTGTCTAGATGTGAGTTATCTGTATTGTCATCATTCATCGGCAGTAGTAAGGAGTGTAACGGTGTGATCGACATTGATGTCTCATTAGCCACTACTTTAATATCTCGACGTACTTCACTGACTAATTTAATTAACGCTAAGCCATCAAGTGACCCGATGGGGTTGTTGGCAATAATCACCAGTCTGCCTTCAGAGGGAATGTTTTCTTTTTCGGTATCGCGTGTGGAATAGCTGAAATGAAAATATTCTAAAATCTGTTCTACAAAATCCACGCCGTGCAGGTGAGGGTATTCAGCACTAAAACTATTAATCTCTTTCTCTTTTAATAGGTAACGTAAGAAAAAACATGTGGGTTTACGTAACCACGAATGGTTTGAAATGTTGGGAAAGTGTTTTTCGAGCAAAGCGTCAACGGTAAACATAGAGTAACTCATAAAATAAAGAATACTTTACGGATTCTACTTTGTGTTTGTGACGCTTTTGTTAACGCGTACAGTAAGTGATTACGGCGCTTGTTTCGAGCTCATTTCTAAGCAGCTTGGTCTACTTTATTAGTCTTTGGTATTAACGATAGTGGAGGCGAGGGTTGTTTGGCTACTTCTTCGGACCAAAAGACCAAGCTAATATTACCTTGATGATCTTCGGTTAATGCGGAGCAGTTTTCTACCCAGTCACCATCATTATAATAGGTGATGCCGTCTATAGTGGTGATTTCGGGATGGTGAATATGACCACAAATAATACCGTCAACCTTATCTTTTTTTGCTCGCGCTATTGCGGCTTCTCGATATCGGGCAATGGCATCGTTGGCACCGCGAATACGGGTTTTGATATGACCTGCCAATGACCAATAAGGATAGCCATGTTGAGTACGTATAGCGTTGAACCAACGGTTGAGTAGTAAGAGTAAATCATACGCTTTGTCACCTATCCAATTATGTAGGCGACCAAAGCACACTTCGCTATCAAATTGGTCACCGTGGAGTAATAGTAGTTTTTTTCCATTAGCCGTGGTGTGAATATATTCACGGCGAATCTCAACATGCCCGAACGACATATTGTCGTATTTTTGTGCGGGCTCATCGTGATTGCCAGGCAAGTAAACCACACGGGTTTGATGACCCGATTCATCGGTATCCGGTAACGAGAGAAGTTTGTGAAGTAAAGTGTTGTGTGATGCAGGCCAAAGAAATTTCTTGCTTAACGCCCACAAATCAACAATGTCGCCAACCAAAAATAAGGTGTCGATAGTGGCGCTATTTAAGAAGTCGAGCAAGTATTCTGCTTTACAATCTTTACAGCCTAAATGAATATCAGATAGCCACACTGTGCGGTAATGTGTTTTTTGCTTCATAAAATCATGCCGATGACAAAATAGAAAATGGTATGTAATAGTGCACACCATAAATTGTCAACGTGACAATTTTATGAAATGATTTTTGTGCCACAAAGCGTGTAAAGCGTTAAATACATCACAAGAATTCATCCAGTACTATGGTGTGAATAGCTGTGATATGTCACTAAAGACATCCTCAACTGGAGCGGATATTGTCAGTGGGGCATGTGTGATGGGATGTGTGAGCGTGAGTTGAGTCGCCGCTAATAGCAAACGATGGCAATTAAAATGTTCTTTGAAAAAATGATTGTGCTTGCTTTTACCGTATTTAGGATCGCCAATAATAGGGTGGCTAAGATGTTTTAAATGTTTACGTAATTGGTGCTTTCGTCCCGTTTGTGGAGACAGCTCTACTAAAGAATAACGACTACTTGGAAACTGATCGACAAGATAAGGCAGTTCTAATGTGCCTAAACGACGATAGCCAGTCACCGCTTCCTGCGCTTCTTTTTGAGCGATACGTTGTTTATCCCGTTTAAAGTCAGCAGTAGGTTTTATCGGGTGATCAATAATCCCCTCATTATGGATATAACCACGAACAATCGCCCAGTAAGTTTTTTGCAAAAGGCGTCGCTCAAACTGCTCCCCCATTAATTGCGCCACCTCTTTTGATAAACCAAATAGCAACACCCCCGATGTGGGACGATCTAAACGGTGTAGTGGGTAAACCCATTGCCCAATTTGATCGCGTAATATTTGCATGGCGTATTGAGTTTCATATTTATCAATCAAACTTTTATGCACCAACAAGCCTGCTGGCTTGTGAATGGCAATTAGAAATTCGTCTTGGTAGATGATGGGTAAGTGCATAGGTGGTTGCATAGGTTATTAAACAGGTTGCCGCGTAAGTGAAGAGGTAATGGATTATATAGAAACGGTAACGCGTTAGAAAAATAATTGGCAGTTATTGTGGGTGAAGTAAGGCATCTTTTTCGGGAATAGAGTGTTGGGTAACGGGGCTTCTTGCCCATGTGGTATCCGAGTCTTCACCAATGGCGAATAACCGCTGTTGTACAAAATCAATAAAGGCGGTGATTTTAGGCGGCGTTTTTTTCGCCTTAGAATACATAGCAAACACGCCGTAATGTTTGGGTGAGTAAGGCGAAAAAATCGCCTCGATGCTATTATCAAGTAAACGATGTCGCGCGATAAAATGTGGCATTTGAGCCAGTCCCATACCATCCGCACAGAGTTCAGCCAAAGCTTCGCCGTCGTCAATAGTGCAAAGGCTGCGAGGTAAATGTTCTTGATAATGGCCATTGCTATCTTTTAGCATCACAGGCATTAACTTACCGGTTTGTTTATATCGAAAATTAATCCAAGGCTGCGCGAGTAATAACGTATTCGTGATAACCGTACCATCAGAAAAATACCCCTTTGGCGCACAGACTAAAAAATCAATAGGACTGAGCTTGCGAGCAATTAATTGACTATCCATTAATGTGCCAGACCGAAAGGTAATATCAATGCCTTTCTCAATAATATCTACATAGGCATCATCGTAAATAAGTTCGATATCTATATCAGGGTAAGCTTGGCAAAAATCAGCAATAAGCGGGCGAAGGTATAAGCGCCCGTAAGAGACGGGTGTATTAATAATAAGCTTACCAGAAATCTTCGTAAAATCATCTCGTAAGACTACTTCGGTCAGGTCTAAGTCATGCAAAACCTGTTTAACCGTAGAGAAGTAATTTTTCCCTGCGCTGGTGAGAGTGAGTGCACGAGTGGTGCGCGTAAACAGCGTAATTTCTAAATCGCTTTCTAAGCGAGCAATGGCTTTACTAATGGTTGATGGCGAGGTGCCAAAAATCTTTGCGGTTTCAACAAAAGAACCTTGTTCACAGATAGAGGCAAAAAACCGCAACGTTTTAAGTTTGTCCATACGACATATTTCGCCTTACATTATTGCCAAAGATATTAATGAAGAAGATTCACTTATGAAAGTCAATTAGTGTACTTTATCTCACCGCTCATCTCACTATAATTCATTCGGATGGAGCCTTTATGGGTTCTAACTCCTGTAACTAGCCCCTATGGCTAACCCCTATGAAATGAACGGTAGAGAAAAATTATGTCTATTCGAATGTGTGTTTATGTGTTGTTACTCTTATGTGTCTCACCGGTACAAGCGGGTACGAAAACAATCGGTGTGTTGGTGTACGACGGTGTCCTCACGTCTGATGTCACCGCGCCTTTAGAGATTTTTGGTGTGGCGAGTAAGCTAAGTTGGTTTTCTACCGAGGAAGGGCTTAAGCTAGGCGTAGATACCTCAATAGATCAAGTGGGCAAGCTAGATGTGCTTATCGTGCCATCTCGCTATGCAATGGAGTCTTTACTATCGAATCAGCCATTAATCAGTTTTATTCGATCGCAGGCCAAGCAAGTGGGATGGATGTCGAGCAATTGTTCTGGCGCATTACTCTTGGCAGAGGCAGGTGTGTTAGATGGTAAAAAAGCCACCACATGGGCGGGTGGAGAAGCTGACTTTCAAAACAGGTACCCAAAGGTAAACGTGCAGCATGACCAAAATTTGGTTATCGATAGCAATATATTAACCTCCAATGGCAGTGTTGTGAGTTATCACGCGGCACTGACCTTATTAAAGCAGATGAGTTCTACAAGCAAGGCACAAGAAGTGGCCGATGCTCTCCAGTTCTCTCGAATATCCACATTAACATTGTAATGATTACTTGAAACCAAAGGAGCTTATCATGAGCGTTATAGTGCAATTATCGTGTTTTATCGACCCAGATAAAAGGCAGCACTGATGCCTTTTTTAGAAACAAACCTGCCAAACGTGCGTACATTTAATGGCTGTCTTTCCGTCGATGTGTGTTTTTTCCTAGAAGGGGAAGCCTAGGCGGGCAGCAGATGTTACTTGCCGAAATATGGTAAAGCGTTGAACACCACCAACAGTACCTCAGCTATATTAGCGCCAACGGCGTGATGCAATCACTGAGAGGGTATTTTGTCGCCGACCCAGAGATAGGATATTTTGAAAAGGCCGTTTGTTAAAGTCTCTTGTCAGGTTATCTTGTTAAGCTAAGGGATGTTGTTTACACAAGATTAGCCCGTGATGAATTTTTAATACCTTCTTTGCGGTTCTATAGTAAAGTGCTCGCCTTATTGAAGTTACCTTTAATCAAAGATGCTTTCAATTAATATATTTTCAATTAAAGACATCCTCAATTAAAGGCATATGTTATGAGCACACGGCTCGCCGTTATTATTCTATTGTTTAGTTCTATTGGTTGGGGCTTAACGTGGCTGCCCATTAAAGCCTTGGGCGATCTAGGCTTACACGGTTTGCACTTGGTGCTTATTGTTAGCGCATCGGTCTCATTGGCGTTATTGCCGTGGCTTATTCGTCAGCGCACATTGTGGATGCCGGTGTTACCTTTTATGTTGCTTGTGGCTCTGTTCGGTGGCTTGGCGAATGTGACTTTTCAAGTATCTATTCTGTATGGCGATGTCATCCGGGTGATGATTTTGTTTTATATGCTACCCGTGTGGAGCGTTATAGGTGGGCGTTTATTACTAGGCGAGGTCATTGATAAGCGCAGAATCATCACGGTATTGTTCTGTATTATTGGCGCAGCCCTTATTTTAGATGTGTGGGCAGTCTCTTGGACGGCCTTCACATGGGTTGATGGTTTAGCCTTGCTATCGGGCTTGGCATTAGCGGCGAATGCTATCGTCTTTCGCTTTACCGCCAACGCCCCATTTACCAGTAAAGTCGGTTTTATGTTTTTGGGTGGCTTAGTCTTGGTGGGTGGTATCTTATTGTGGTATCCAGTAGCGGGCGAACTCCCCGACAATCAAACCATTTTTTGGGCAATTGCCTTCAGCCTTGGCTGGATTATGTTCGTGAGTTTCGGCAGTATGTGGGGCGTTACCTGCCTAGGGGCAGGGCGCGGTTCGGTGCTCATTGTGGTTGAACTAGTCGTCGCCGTCGTCTCGGTATTAATTATCACCGGTGTCAGCCTAAGCCTATATGAATGGCTAGGCTGCGTAATGGTGCTGAGTGCGGCAGTGTTAGAGGGGATACGTAAATAAGCACACTGCTAGCGCGCCCCTTTATCGCGCAGCAATTCCTCGTCATCGATACAGCAGACTCATTTAAACGATGCTGCTCATAATCAATTGCCCCTGCACACCATCTAAAACATCTGCAAACCCACAAAGGCATTCGGCGATAATTCACTCTCGTTAATCCCGCCCGCAGATTCTGCTAAACATGTTAAGCAACCCGCTAAGGTATCCCCAATATCGTCTTGAATAATTGGGTTGGCTAGGAGATGGCTTTTTATCATGGGGGTGTTCTGCTTTCGATCAGAAACAGGTATTGTTACGTTTTAATCGAGACGGACTCTTCTGATCTTTCACTGTGACTAAAAAGGATGGCTTTATGCCTAACACTGCCGCATCTAAGATAGATTTACTTAAAGGAATAGAAGAGCTTTTTGTGGGGACCTTGTTGGTTTTTTTTCGTATGATTAAAACCAGTTTGATATTTTTAGTGCGGCCCCGTGATTTAATAGAATACTTGAGTGATGGTGCTAGCCAGTCAGACGATGCCTATATTTTACCTCATCATGTTCATATCGTTAGGCCAATGACTTATGCCACCTTATGTTCTATTAGCTTCTTCTTTATTTCAATATTATTAATCGTCAAGATTAAATCGGGGGCTTATGGTCTCCCTACGATTGACATGCCAACGATTAATGAGGTGACCGAACTCATCAATCAATTGTCATCACAGCCGCTAAGTCAGATTATTTATATGTTTCCGTTACTTATTAGTATTGTCACGTTATTGGTTCACGTACAAATGTACCGATGTTTAAAACAGCTTAGCGGGTTAGCATGGTGGCGTTGTATGCTTGCAACGACGATGGCTACGCTTATCTTTTCTTTGAGCGTTGGTGTTGGTGTTTCATTTATGGGTATGTAAGCTAGATCTAGTTTTTAATTTATTTGAACCTACTTATTTGTTAGGTATTTTCTGCCAAATGAAACTTTTCGTTACCCACACTTCACCAGTTTTTGTATTTATACGAAGAAGACCCCAGCCAGTTGGCCATGACATTAGCTCAAGTGCATAAGAGCCAGCGGGTATTATCGTTTGATCAAGCACCATGTCAAACTTACCATTCTTTCGGTAATAAGCTTCACCTGTATGTGAATTAAAACGTACAATCGCTGTATTACCTCCCGAGGTGGCGATTGTATGTATTGAAAAAACGTCATCTGGCTCATTTGTTGCGAAAGAGTTAAGGCTAAAAATAAACAGTAAAAACCCAAGATACTTAATCATTTATTACCTCACTAGCTATAACGCTCGGCCTAGCTGCCGAAACGGAGTTAATTGTTTTGTAGCAGCGTATCTGAAAAGCACAAAACGAGCAAGGCAGTGGAGGTCGGATTGAGCGGCTTGTGTAAGCCCCGCAGGGGCATAAACTAATGAGGTGAAAGTCCTCTGTAGGAAGATCACCGTCGAAAACCATGTTGTGATTAGACGACAACTGCTAGCGATACCCGTGAGGTTTAGTCCAGAGGAAGTCGGACGCACCAGCAATAGGGGCCTTTAGGGCAAACTGCGAGCTGATGAACAAAAGCATCATATGAGGTGTAGGCTGGAGGCGAGTTGGCATTTATGCCCTTTGGGTACAAGGCGACGAAGCCAGGTGATCTAACGGTCACCGTAAATGATGCAGTTGCGCAGGGAAAGTTCATATTCCCATCTTGTTTTATAGAAAGGGGGAGGTCTGCTTAACAAACGATCGGCAAACTAACCATTAAGGCTCTGGTCTATAAATACCTTGGCTCCAGTGTGAGTATCGATACTGGAGAGCGAATCAAATACAAGCCAATAGTGTATTGTTGAGTGCCTGTCCCCATGTGTTGCCATGTGTTCATCTTCTGTAGAACTAAATCCAGAGATGAACATGCTATCTTCTTAACGGTTAACCATCTGGAAAAGCTTTGGACTATAAAAAGGTGGGCTTGAGTATGGTCCTGATAAAACCGTTCTACTTTTCCAGTAGATAATAATAATGTCCATACCAAAGCATACGCGTAGTAAAATAATCTAACTTTTTGAACCCAATGGACTGAATGATATCGCCCATTTCTTTTGTTCCGGCTTCATTGCCAATTTCGTGGACTAAGGCTAAATCATGTAATTTGTTAAAGAGAACCAAAATTTTTCTATCTGCATCCATATCCTTTAACATGAGCTTTGAACCTGGTGCCATTTTGTTATAAAGCTGATTCAAAAATTCTTTTTGTTGGTTTTTTGGTATGTGATGGTAAACATCAATCATAGAAATATATTGATATTGAGATATTTCATCGGGTATTTCTTTACCGTCATAGGATGTAATGTTGAGTTCAATACCATCAATTTTTTCTAAAAAAGTTTTAGATTTTTCCACCATGCCAGGTGATATTTCAACCCCACCAATTTTTTTCAGCTGTCTAGTTTTTGCAGCTAGAAATAACATAAGACCACTACCAAAGCCAATGTCAAAAAGTGAGCTCTCTTTATCAATGTTTTCTAATATCTTATGGAAAGGGCAAATATAGGGGCGTTGATAAAACTTTAGGGCTTCTAGTCCGGTAAATCCTGGTGCTTCTTTTTGTAATAATTTAGATAGAGATGTTGGTGTCATTTTTAGTTCCTCAGAAAAAGAAAAAGATTCTTAGCAGTCATTTTTTCAAGCATGAGTGTTCAGTTGTTGTTATTGCTATCAATATAGTTAAATGAAGCTTTTAGTAATAGTTGTTAAAAATTCAAGATAGTGCCGTCTGCCTGCATTTACAGATGCAAGCCCAGCATTACAAAAAGGTTTGATCAGGAATTCGCAAATTGTTTGAAAAGGGTATATAGCCAAGTCTACGATCAGTAATGTTAGCATGTGGATGAAAAAATCAACAGGCACAGCCCCTTTCATGTTGGCCCAAAGCTGTATTTCCCCCTTTGCCCTAAGCTAAAATATCCCCTATTGTCTACCGGAGGGATTATGGCAAAGGAGGCTTTCACATTGAGCCATCGAGAACTTAACCGGCTCGCCCCAGCGGAGTCCATTATTGCCAAACGCATCACCCAACACAAACCGCCATTCAACTCAGGCTTAGTACGCGTCAGGTAAAGCGTCTCGTGTGGGTTTATCGTTTGTCTAGCGCTGCGAGGCCGGCAGCTGAACAACGCCATTAGTCAGTCTATTCGCCAGTTGGCATTAGCGCTTATCAAGCAATACTATGAAGATTTCTCTCCCACCTTTGCTCACCAGAAAATGACCGAACAACATGGCCTTGTGTTTTCAGTAGAGACATTGCGCCAATGAATGGTGACAGAAAGTATGTGGCAATCTAAAGCACGATGTAAAGCCGCTACCCATCAATCTCGACCATGGTGATCCTGCTGGG
>JBLHVA010000042.1:0-10914 GCA_047630005.1 Candidatus Endobugula sp.
AGTTCTAATTTTGAAATTGGTATGGATGATTCGACACAAGTGAGTAGTGATTTTGAAGTGCGTACCCTCGATCAAAATGGATCAACAACCGGACGATTAGTGGGGATTGATGTAGATGATTCTGGTGTTATCTTTGCTCGTTATACGAATGGTGAAAACCAGGTATTAGCACAAGTTGCGCTAGCGGATTTTGCAAATTCTCAAGGCTTGCAATCAGATGGTGATACGAGCTGGGTGCAGACATTTGAATCGGGTGAGCCCATTATTGGTGGGCCAGGTACCGCTTCATTAGGGCTTATTCAATCGGGCGCGTTAGAAGATTCTAATGTGGATTTATCTGAGCAATTGGTTAACCTGATTATTGCGCAACGCAATTTTCAGGCTAACGCTAAAACAATTGAAACGGCAGATACTATTACACAAACCATTATTAATTTACGATAAGAAAAACTAGGGTCAGATCAACATTTCTATGAAGCATATGCTTCCGTTTTACTTACAGCCAATAAAAATTTTGATCTGCCCCAAGTGTTTAACGATAAGCCGCAAAAACAATCGTTTTTTACGGCTATTTTTTATTTTACTGTATTTCCCTTTCCGATTTTTCACGCAATAGCTTTAGCGTCACCTCCCTTTCTGGCACTCTTCTTGCTGCATTCTATATATGACTCAAATCGCCAAAAAATTAGCAGGTTAAAAAATGGATAAAGCACTTTATATCGCAATGACATCGGCTAAAAATAATATGTTGGGACAGGCTATTCGCTCTAATAATTTAGCCAATGTTAATACAACAGGCTTTAGAGGCGACTTTGAACAAGCGCGTAGTATGGGCGTTTATTATGGGGAAGGTTTACCTACCCGTGCGTTTGCGTTAACCGAAACACCACAAACTAATTTTGCTGAAGGTGCATTAATACAAACTGGGCGCGATTTAGACGTAGCGATTAAAGGGCGTGGTTTTATTGCCGTTCAATCTGCTGATGGGCGTGAGGCTTATACACGAGCAGGTAGTTTATATGTTGACAGTGCAGGTGTATTACGTACAGGCAATAACTTGCCAGTAATGGGCAACTCAGGTCCTATGGCGATTCCCGAATTTCAAAAATTAGAAATAGGGTTAGATGGTATTGTGAGTATTGTGGGGAAGGGCGAAGCACCGGATGCCTTATCGCAAGTAGATCAAATTAAATTAGTTAACCCTGATGAGACATTACTGAAAAAGGGAACGGATGGCTTGTTATATGCTGAAGAAGATGTCGATATTGACATTGACGTTACATTGGTTTCAGGTTTTTTAGAAGGGAGTAATGTTAATCCAGTAAACGAGTTAACCCACATCTTAACGTTGGCGCGCCAATATGAAATGTCGATAAAACTAATGAAAACGACTGAGGAAAATTCTCAGGCATCGGCGCGTTTATTGCAGACTAACGGTTAATTATGTATTTTTCTTATTTA
This sequence comes from Candidatus Endobugula sp., assembly GCA_047630005.1. Taxonomy (GTDB): domain Bacteria; phylum Pseudomonadota; class Gammaproteobacteria; order Pseudomonadales; family Cellvibrionaceae; genus Endobugula. Next base: position 1,462 of record JBLHVA010000042.1, read on the forward strand.
TTAAAAAGACGAGGTCACTATGAATCCTGCTCTTTATATTAGTAAAACAGGTTTGTCTGCACAAGATAGGCAGCTGACATCCATATCGAATAACTTAGCCAATGCTTCTACGATTGGGTTTAAGAGAGATCGCGTCAATTTTGAAGATCTACTCTATCAAATCCAACGGCAGCCAGGAGGCCAGTCGTCGCAAAATACACAGCTGCCTTCGGGTTTACAGCTAGGTACTGGTGTACGTGTTGTTGCCACGCAAAAACAATTCACAGGTGGTAGTTTACAAGTAACCGAACAGCCCTTAGATCTTGCCATTAATAACCGAGGTTTTTTTCAAATTCAAATGCCATCTGGTGAAACTGCTTACACCCGTAATGGTCAATTTCATTTAAATTCTAATGGTGAAATTGTTAATGCGAGTGGCTTCCTTTTAGAACCTTCTATTGCCATACCGGAAAATACAAACAACATTACTATTAGTCAGGATGGTATTGTCTCAGCCAGTGTTTTAGGTGTGCCAACACCGCAAGAATTAGGGCAGATTACATTAACTGATTTTGTTAACCCAGCTGGCTTACAAGCATTAGGGGGGAATGTTTTTGCTCAGACTGCTGCTAGTGGTGATCCACAAACAGGAACGGCAGGTGAGTCAGGTTTAGGATCCATTATTCAAGGATCATTAGAAAATTCGAATGTGGATATTGTAGAAGAAATGGTCAATATGATTACCACACAGCGGGCTTATGAAATGAACTCAAAAGTCGTTTCTACCGCTGATCAAATGCTACAGTTTATTTCGCAAAATTTATAAGTGCTTTGAGATTAAGATGAAAAACAATCGATTTTCAAAAATTCTTATCATTGTTATTAATAGCTTAACATTAATGGCATGCATTCCTGCTTCGATCAAACCGGATGATCCGAAATATGCGCCCGTACTACCTGAGCCTAAACCCATACCTAAGCCTACGAATGGTAGTTTGTTTCAAGAGTATCAGGGCATGTCTTTATTTGGCAACACAAATAATCATCGTGTTGGTGACATTATTACGATAACTTTAGACGAAAAAACAATATCCTCAAAAAGTACCGGTGTTGATATAGATAAAGAAAGTGATGTTTCTTTATTAGAGGGAGGAAACCCAACATTTTTTGGTAGAGATACTGTGAGAAATCTCCCAATAGTCGGGGAGGTAACTATCCCATTAAGTTCCTCACAGAGCAGATCTTTTTCAGGAGATGCCTCGGCTGATCAAAGCAATAGTTTGCAAGGTAATATCAGCGTCACAGTAGTTGACATATTGTCGAATGGGAATTTAATTGTCCGAGGTGAAAAGTGGATGACATTGAATAGTGGCGAAGAATATATTCGTGTGAGTGGTCTGTTAAGGAAAGAAGATGTTAGTTTAGATAATGTGGTTTCTTCGACAAAATTAGCCAATGCTCGAATCTCATACAGCGGCACCGGAGATTTAGCTAACTCACAAAAAATGGGTTGGCTTGGACGAGTTTTTAATAGCATAATTTGGCCATTCTGATGAATACTATGTGGATTAAGCTATTACTAAAAAACGTAACATTAATAATTATTATGTTGTTGAGTGTCGCTACTCAGGCAGAGCGGATTAAAGATATTACTAGTATTTTAGGCGTTCGAAGTAATCCCTTAATTGGTTATGGGTTACTCGTTGGCTTAAATGGAACGGGTGACCAAACCAATCAAACCCCATTTACTACGGAATCCTTTATCAATATGCTGAAACAATTCGGCATAGCAATACCGGAAGGTGCCAGAATGCAGCTGAAAAACGTCGCTGCAGTAGCGATTCATACAGAGCTTCCTGCCTTTGCTAAACCTGGCCAGCAATTAGACATTACCGTTTCCTCTATAGGCAATTCAAAAAGTCTACGAGGAGGAACCTTATTGATGACACCTCTAAAAGGCGCTGACGGAAATATTTATGCGTTAGCTCAAGGCAATTTAGTCGTAGGGGGATTAGGTGTCGATGGTTTAGATGGTTCTAAATTAACAATTAATATTCCTAGTGTCGGCCGAATTCCTAATGGTGCAACTGTTGAACGCTCAGTGCCGACTGATTTTGCTGCGGGAGCACCAATTGTATTCAATTTACATCAAGCTGACTTCACCACATCGAAAAGAATAGCCGATAGCATTAATGATTTACTCGGCCCTAAAGTAGCACAAGCAAAAGATTCTATGTCAATCGAAGTGCGAGCACCTCAAGATCCTTCTCAACGTGTTAATTTTATTTCTTTACTTGAAAATATTGAAGTCGTTCCTGGGGAAGCACCTGCCCGAATAGTGATTAACTCAAGAACCGGAACAATTGTTGTCGGGAAGCATGTCCGAATATCTCCAGTTGCAGTCACTCACGGCAGTTTAACGGTAACGGTGGCTGAAAATATCGAAGTCAGCCAGCCAGAAGCGTTAGCTGATGGTAAAACGGTGGTGTTACCTAAAAGCAATATAACAGCAGAACAGGAGTTTAACCCTATGTTTAAGTTTTCTCCTGGCCCTACTATTGACGAATTAGTAAGAGCTGTCAATGAAGTCGGTGCTGCACCGGGAGATTTGATGGCAATTTTAGAAGCATTAAAACAAGCCGGTGCATTAAAAGCCGAACTAGTCGTAATCTGATACAAGGCATAGGTTATTTCGATGATTAATACAATGCAATACGATGTTTCCAAACTGACCGCGCAGCAGTCTTATACGGATCTTGCTAGTTTACAAAATATTAAAGTAGATGGTAAAGAAAACCAAGATCTCGCTTTACGCCAAGTTGCGCAACAGTTTGAATCTATGTTCATTCAAATGATGCTGAAAAGTATGCGTTCAGCTAATGAAGTGTTTGGTAAAGATAATCCATTAAATAGCTCTGAAATGAAACATCATCAAGATATGTACGATAGTCAAATCAGCTTATCTTTGAGTACAGCAAATAAAATTGGTTTGGCCGATGCTTTTTATCGTCAAATGAAAACGAGTTATCTTTCTGAAGACGCAAACACAGATAAAACCATGCCTAAACAAAACGCTCAAGATGGAGTAGATCAACTTTCAAGAAGCAGCTCGCCTGTGGATAATACGATTTATCAATCTATGCTCAGTAAAATGCCTAACATTCAAGATGTTTCCCTTAATGGTTCTCTGAATGTTACCAGCCCTAACTTATCAGCAGTATCCCAAAAGTCTATTCAAGATGATCTGATGATCAAAGGCGTAAACTCTCCTGAAGACTTTATTCAAATGCTAACACCTTATGCGAAAAAAGCGGCAGCAGTGATAGGAGTAGATTATCAAGTCTTAATTGCACAGTCGGCATTAGAAACTGGCTGGGGGAAACACGTGATTAAGGATAGCTATGGTAAACAAAGTTTTAACTTGTTTAATATAAAAGCTGATAGTCGGTGGGAAGGGAAGTCAGTGAATGTACCCACTATTGAATATGTTAACGGTATAGCAGAAAAAGAAACCGCTAGTTTTAGGCGATATGATTCTATAGCAGAAAGTTTTATTGATTACCAAAAGTTTTTAACGCAACCACGTTACGAAAAAGCATTGGCGTCGACCAATTCGTCGGGCTTTATTAACGGCTTACAAAACGCGGGTTATGCCACTGACCCCCTTTATGCCGATAAAATACAACGTATTATTGATACCGTACTACCGAAAACCAATGTACAAAATTAATACTTTTTTAAAAAATGTCTACATTAAGTAGAGGCAATATTATATGACGAGCGATATCCTTGGCGTTAGTATCAGTGGGCTGCGAGTAAGCCAAAATGCACTGCGTACTGTTGGGCATAATATTGCCAATGCGAATACACCGGGTTATTCGCGCCAATCTACAGAGATTAACTCTATAGGTGGTACACAAACAGGTGTCGGGTTTTTAGGTAATGGTTCATATACCAGCAGTATTGAACGTGTAGTCAATGAATTTGTAACGGGTCAAGTTAGACAAGATACTACCTTGCATAGTGAGCTTAGTATTTATAATCAAAATATATCACAGTTAAATGATCTTTTAGCCAGTGACTCTACTGGTTTGTCAGATGGTATTCAGTCATTCTTTTCTGCCGTGCAAACGGCAAGCGATTCACCTACCTCATTAGCGAGTCGTCAATTGTTGGTAAGTGAAGCCAGTAACTTGGCTGATCGTTTTAATACACTAGCGGTACGAGTGGATGCGGTGAGTGAAGGGGTCTCTCAAGGCATTCGAGCAGGCGTGTCTAATGTGAATAATCTTACTGCTGAAATTGCTAATTTAAATAATAAAATTGCCGAATTTTCTGGATCACAATCCGCATCACCCAATGATTTGCTAGATCAACGAGATAACGCCTTATTAGAATTGTCATCACTCATATCTGTCAGCGTTTCAGTGCAAGACGGTAATCAAGTGAATGTTACGGTAGGTAATGGCATCCCTTTAGTTTTAGGCTCACAGCAAACTAGTATAGCGGTTGGTCAAAATGAATTTGACCCACAGAAACCAGAAATACTATTAGTGAATAGCAGTATTAGTCAGTCCGTGACCGATGCTTTTTCGGGTGGTGAAATAGGGGGCTTATTAGATTTTCAAAATACCGTCATTGACTCGACTTATAATGATATTGGGCGTATAGCGATCTCTATCGCCGATAATTTTAATCAATTGCAGAGTCAAGGGCTGACGTTAGAGAACGGTTATGGCTCAAATATCTTTACAGACATTAACGATACTACTATTGCGCAAGAACGGATTCTATCAAATGTGAATAATGGTTCCGGCAATCCGGAAATGTTAGTCAATATTAATGATAGCTCCCAGCTAACCACGAGTGATTATAGTTTGAATATCGATTCGGGTGCGGGGATATATCAGATCACACGTTTGTCTGATAATACCAATGTCGCGTCGAATATTATTCCCGCTACATTTCCTGCGACAATCTCTTTCGATGGAATTGATGTGGTGATTAACTCAGGTGGTTTCTCTGCAAATGATCAATTCTTAATACAGGCGAATAAAACTGCTGCACAAAACTTCTCAACGACCGGTCTACAGGCTGCAGATGTGGCTTTGGCGATACCGTTTGAAACGCAGAGCCACTTAGGAAATTTAGGGTCAGCAAGTATTAGTGTAGGTGAGATGCTGGGCTTAGAAAACGCAAGCGGCCAAGCATTATCGTTGTTTTCTCAAACCGGCCAAATGTCACCTCCGCTAATTGTTAAGTTCACCTCTCCAACCACTTATGACATTTTAGATAATAGTAATCCAGGTAATCCGGTTGCTTTATCGCCACCGATTCGCAATCAATCTTATGTGCCGGGTAGTCAAAACAGTCTATTTTCTACCGACAGTGGTGCAACATTGGTGACTGCTACAGGCGCTAATGTTGGGTTGCCTGTGGGCAGTACACAAGCGACTCAAGCGGCATTGAAGCCATCGGCGGTTGCTCCTGTGTTTGCTGGAATTGATTTTAGCGATACAGCCAATCAGTTCTCTTTTGATGTGGTGGTTTCTAATACCCTCGCTGGAGCCAATGATGGCACATTCAGTGTCACCATCGAGTCTGCGAGTATCACTAATAATACCGAATTGTTGGCAGCAATTAACGATGACTTAAGTTTAGCTGGCAGCGAAGTACGTGCGTATATAACGGATACGGCGCAGGGTGGTAGCATCGCTTTTGCATCACCTGATCTTGGTGTTGGCGACATTGTATTGCAGAACTATAATGGAGACCCCGATGGGACTCTAGATAATGCACCCGCTGGACAAGCAAATACATTACTAGGGTTTGATGTAGAGGTAAGCACTTTTACTACTGAGGCTAATGCCAACGGTATTAGTGGTATTGGCATCGCGACGAATAATTATCCCGTTGAAACCTTAACTGTAGTGACCACCGATCCAGTGACCGGTATTACCAGCTCGCAGAATATTTTTACGACAGCCGATGCAAGTGCAAGAACCACAGCGATTCAGTTGTCTAACTTAACCGGTGTTAATACTAACGCGTCTAACTATATGGAATTACGCGGTTCGGCTTTAACACTAACCGAGCCTTTACAATTATCGTTAAATGGCGAGTCACTGATCAATTACGACGCTGCGGCAATATCTGCAGCGGTACCATCTCCAGCATTGAATAATGGTGAAGATTTTAATGATTATTTAGCGGATGAAATTAATAATAATACTAATCTTCAAGCGCTAGGTATTTATGCCACCAGTGCATACGATGCGGGTACTGATGAATATTATGTGGAAATCAACTCAAGATTTGGCGATGATTTTTCTGTTGAATTAACGGCTGCAGCGACAGGTGGTGGAACCGTATCGGTTAATGACGGAGTTAATACGAATGTTGCGTTAAGCGGTAGCGGCACGAACACCTCGTCACAAGTTGTGATTGGTGGCCGTATTGATGTGAGTCTAGCTGGTGACGTGAGCTTATCCACTAATCCAGAAACCAGTCTGTTATTTGGCGATAGTGCTGCGAATAGTTTTGCACAAACCTCTTATATGGGCATTCAAGCCAGTATTTCGGGTACACCGCAAACCGGTGATTATTTTACTTTAGGCTTTAATACCAATGCAGATTCAGATAATAGAAATGGCATTTCAATGTCAGGGCTACAGCAAGCTGCAACCATCGGTGACGAAACACAAACTTTTCAGCAAACCTATAATAAGTTGGTAGAAACAATTGGCATTAATGCCAATAGCTCACAAAATAATGCTGAAGCCGCGGCTAACGTGCTAGAACAAACCACGAGTCTGCGGAATTCAATTTCGGGTGTTAATCTCGATGAAGAAGCCGCTGACCTCATTCGTTACGAACAACTTTATTCAGCCAATGCACAAGTAATTACCGTTGCACGGGATTTATTCGACAGATTGTTGAACAGTTTCTAATAAGTGTTTTTTAATCAGCACGTATTTAAAAATTGTTATAAGCAATATTAAGACCTTTGGACGGATAGATGTTTTTTTCTCAGGCAAGGCAAGAACGCACGGAAAGAGGGAGTTTATAAATATCAATGACCGATTGAGTACGTTTTTAACGTTGTATGAGAAGAAAAGATCATTCGTGCAAGGGTTTCATATTAAGAGGAAAGATTATGCGCATATCTACTCTACATATTTATAACTTAGCCAACAATAGTATGGCTGATGCCAATAGTGCGATCATTAAAACACAAGAGCAACTGTCTACCGGTAAACGCGTCTTAACCGCTGCGGATGATCCCGTGGCCGCAACACAAATACAGCAGCTGACAGACAATCTTGCACAGGTGGATCAATATACAAAAAATATTGCCACGGCTGAACATAGCTTAGCGCAAGAAGAAACGGCCCTAAGCAGTGTGACAAACTTAATTCAGCGGATTAAAGAACTCGCCGTACAAGCGGGTAACACGGCAAGCTTATCAGAAAGTGAATACAATGCTTTAGCAACAGAAGTGGATTCGCGTATCAATGAATTGGTTGGTTTAACGAATAGCCGTAATGCTAACGGTGATTATATTTTTGCCGGTTATAAAAGTCAGTCTCCAGCGTTTGTTGGCGATAGTGTTAATGGCTATCAGTACATGGGCGATGAAGGGTCGATCAATATAAAAGTGGACGATAACAGTTTTGTGAAAGCCAGTGATTCAGGGAAAAATATTTTTGTCGACATTCCTAGTGCAGAAAACACCGTAATGACATCATCAAACCCGAATAATCGTTCTTCACCTGCGATTAGCGTATCGATAGGCGATGTGGTTGATCAGCAAGCCTATGACGACTTTTATCCAGAAGATATGGTGATCACATTTAACGAAGATAGTAACTTGATACCTGCAGCAAGAAACTTCACTGTCACAGAAAAATCGACAGGTAAAGTGATTGCAGAAAATCAACCTTATGCCGCAGGCGAAGCGTTAGTGTTTAATGGTGTTTCGGTGACCATTACCGGTAATCCCGCTGCTGCAAATACGGGAGCAGGGCTAACGGGTGATCAGGTGTTTATTGAATCCACTGCCACACAAGACGTATTAACCACATTAATGCGCTTTCGCGATGCCATGCAAGACTTTGATGGTTCACCAGAATCAAGAGACCGAGTGTCTTCTACTGTGGCGGTTACTCTGGAGAACTTGTCAACAGTAGAAGATGCTGTCTCAAATGTTGTGACTGAAATAGGTGCTCGAATGAATACCTTAGAAAGCACAAAAGAGCAGCATTTAGATACTGAGTTAATTTCTAATACGATTTTATCGGATATTAGGGATTTAGATTATGCCGAAGCGGCCAGTCGTCTATCGGCCCAAACATTAATTTTACAGGCAGCGCAGGCAACCTTTATACGAATTACTGAGTTGAATTTGTTTTCTCGATTATAACTTCCAGATCTTCAGCGGATTAGTCATAGAGGTTTTTCAGAGGCAGTATTATTCTAAGTAAAGGTTGTTGGCCTTTTTACCTTTTTGTAATCGTATTAACGATGTTTTGTGTTCTGTATTTTTTTCTTCCGCCAGTAAATTTATTTTTTGATTAATCACATTAATTTCTTTGATTATTTCAATGATAATTTCCTGATCTTCTTTTTCTCCTTCGCTAATACTAGATCGTAGCTGGTTAATTAAATTCTGCCGTTCTCTTTCTTGATCTCCCAGCAAACTCCACTCATCACTCTCTGCCATGTGGTGCATGTTTTTTGTAATCTCTAGCATAGATAAAAAAATATTTTTTTTCACAAGCGAAGACTCCTGAAGAGAAAGATAAGCGCACCGTTTAAAGGAGAGCATGTCGTTAATAACGGAGTAAAAGTTGCAGTGGCAATACATTGCCGATAAAACGTTTTACTCTGTTTACAGTATAGGCCATTTTTTATAAGTTACTGTTATTTTTGCTTTTTTTTTAATTGGCATAACCATTGCTTTGTTTAGGGTAACTACTGTTTTAAGTATTATTTTCAACGAATAATTTTTATTCCTCATATCAGGAGATAGGCTATGCCTTTAGTGATTAATACCAATGTGTCTTCGCTCAACTCACAGCGACAAATGATGACATCCGGAAAAGAGCTGGATCAGGCAATGGAGCGTTTATCTTCAGGTAAACGCATTAACTCAGCAGGTGATGATGCAGCAGGCTTGTCTATTGCCAACCGCTTCACATCTCAGATTCGTGGGTTAGATCAAGCCGTGCGTAACGCTAACGATGGCATATCGCTCATTCAAACCGCAGAAGGTGCCTTAGACGAATCCACTAATATCCTCCAGCGTATGCGAGAACTAGCGATTCAATCATCGAATGGTATTTATTCAGATGTCGATAGAGCAACACTAGATGCAGAAGTACAGCAGCTGGTGCAAGAGCTGGATCGTATCGCAGAAACCACTAGCTTTAATGGCCAAAAAATATTGGATGGTACACTAGGCAGTGTTGACTT
>JBLHVA010000043.1:0-10859 GCA_047630005.1 Candidatus Endobugula sp.
CACTCTTCAATATAGCCTCGTGCTGCTCCGCTCGTAAACGAGGCCCGTACTGACTAACCACTTGTGCAGAAGCCGCGCTGGCTAATTCGCCTGCTTGTGTGTAGTTATAACCGTGAGTAATAGCATATAAAAAGGCACCGGCAAACATATCACCTGCGCCATTGGAATCTACAGCGGTAACACTGTTGGCTGCAATTTTAATTAAGGTAGATCCGTCATAGATTAATGCGCCTTTGTCACCTAGTGTGATGGCAAATTCATTGGTGTATTGCTTCAGTCCTTCAACGGCATCGTTCAGTGTTTCTGTTTGAGTAAAGCCCATCGCTTCATCTTGGTTACAGAAAAGCAGATCGACTTTATCACCAATCATTTCTTTTAACCCTTCACCAAAAAACTGCACCATGGCAGGATCAGATAGTGTGAATGCGGTTTTAATACCGTTTGCTTGTGCTTGTTTACGCAATTCGATAGCGGCGGCTTTACCTGTTTCAGAGGTCACTAAGTAGCCTTCGATATAGGCATATTGTGATTGTTTTAGCGCTTCTATATTTAATTCATTCACCGAAACGGTTTCACTTATGCCTAGAAAGGTATTCATGGTGCGTTCGGCGTCGGGTGTTATCATTACAAGACATTTGCCGGTAATGCCATTTTCTTTTTCAGAGTTGGTAGTATCGACACCGGCTTCTTGCATATCGTTAAGATAAAAACTGCCGTTTTCATCGTCCGCTACTTTGCAAGAATAAAAGTTTTTTGCACCAAAATAACTTGCACCAATAATGGTGTTGGCCGCTGACCCACCGCTAGCGCGAGTCGATGTGGTTAAGTGACTTGACAACAGGCCAATAAGCTCGGTTTGACGGGCTTCGTCCACAAGGGTCATGACGCCTTTTTCTATGTTGAAGGTGGCTAAATCGTTGTCGTTAACTTCAATTTCAGTGTCGACAAGCGCCGCACCTATACCGTAAATATGGTAAGTAGACATAGTTGATCCTTATGGGGGGTGATTAATGAGTAGTATATCGTTAGGTGGCTATTATCCGGTGTGAGCGCATAAAGTAAAGCGTAGTAATGGGCGTAATACAGAGCGAAGCAGGTAATAGCAGCGTTAGGGCAGGGTTAAGGCCGGAGTTAAGGGCAATGACATAATGAGTCGAGGCGTAAACAAAAAGCCAAATGGAACACTTAAGTCCGTATAATGTGGCTTTATTCATTATCTATTAGTCCATTACGCTATGTTGCCTTTCGTTACCCCCTATATTGCCGTAAAAAAACCGGTCTCTCGCCGCAAGCTTGCTACGCGCTCGCCGAGAGTACGCGCCGCCGCTAAAAAACAGAAAGGTTGGCAGCGTTTGCTATTGTTAGTTCCGTCGTGGCGGTTTTGGTTGAAATTGATGGCACTTTTATTGGCGGTATTTTCTTGCTGGCTATTATTTCTGGATTATCAAGTACGCGCCAAATTCGATGGTAAGAAATGGGCAATCCCAGCACGAGTGTATGCTCGCCCATTAGAGATTTATGAGGGTTTGCTATTAAAACCAACAGAGCTGGAACGTGAGTTACATAGTGCGGGTTATCGGCACGTAAAAAGTGTGTATGAAGCTAGGCAATTTTCTACACAAACGCTATCAAGTAACCCGGTTTATACCATTGTTACAAGAGATTTTGTGTTCCCAGATAAAGCAGAAGCGTCCGCTCGTTATCAAGTCAGCTTTCACACGCAAGGTGGCTTCAGTCAGGTTTCTCGTGTGACCGGTGTTGGCGATGACTTTATTGCCCGTATTGAACCTCAAGAAATAGGCAGTATTTACCCTCGTCACGGTGAAGATCGTGTTCTTGTTCAGCTGGATAATATTCCGCCTTTGTTAGGCCAAACATTAATCGCTGTAGAAGATAAAGACTTTGCTAATCATCATGGCATTTCTTTTCGAGGCATTGCTCGAGCAATGTTGGTGAATATTAAAGCGGGGCGTTTTGTGCAGGGAGGCAGCACGTTAACCCAGCAGTTAGTGAAAAACTTTTATCTAACGCAAGCCAAAAATTTATGGCGCAAAATCCAAGAAGCGTTAATGGCTCCGCTGTTAGAATTGCACTACACCAAAGCAGAGATTTTAGAAGCCTATATTAATGAAGTATATTTAGGGCAAAGCGGGCCAAGAGGGATCCATGGTTTTGGATTGGCGGCTACCCATTACTTTAACCGTTCGTTGAGCACGTTGAAGCCTCACCAAATTGCCTTGTTAGTGGGCACGGTAAAAGGTGCATCTTATTACAATCCTTGGCGTCGCCCAGAACGAGCGAAAAACCGCAGGGATACGGTTTTACAGCTAATGGCAGACAATCAGCTTATTACTCAAAAAGAATATAAAAAATATACCGCTATGCCGCTGGGTGTGGTGAAAAAATCGGCTTTGCGCTTAGGCAACTATCCCGCCTTTTTAGATGTGGTGAAGCGTCAACTGCGAACGGACTATCAAGAAGAAGATTTACAAAGTGAAGGATTACGTATTTTTACGACCATGTCGCCTAATGTACAAGGGCTAACAGAGAAGTCACTGTCATCGCGACTGGAGCAGCATAATAAAAAATCGACTAAAAATAACTTGCAAGCAGCAGCGGTGGTGACAGCGGTAGGAAGCGGCGAAATTTTAGCCTTAGTTGGGGATCGCAATCCTCGTTATAGTGGGTTTAATCGCGCGGTAGATATGCAGCGTGCTATTGGTTCTTTGGTGAAGCCATTTGTTTTTCTAAGCGCGTTATCACAACCTGAAAAATATACCTTAAGCACCTTGATTAATGATGACTCGGTGACAATTCCTTTAGCTGGTGGCAAACAATGGCAGCCACAAAATTTTGATAAAAAATCCCATGGTGAAATTCCGCTATATAAAGCGTTAGCGCTTTCTTATAATCAGTCAACGACTCGCTTAGGTATGGATGTGGGGCTGGATAAGGTGATTGATACTTTATCCGCAGCAGGTGTGCAGCAGCCTATTAAAAAGTTGCCCTCGTTGCTGTTAGGATCGCTAGAGCTTTCTCCTTTAGCGTTAAGCCATCTTTACCATACCTTGGCGGCTGACGGCGTTTATACACCGTTACGGGCGATTCGTGATGTGTTAGATGCTAATAACCAACCTTTGAATCGCTATCCGTTGCAGAGTGAACCGCGTATTTCTTCAGATATAACCTATTTAATGCATTACAACTTACAGGCGGCTATGCGTATTGGTACTGGGCGTCGTGCCTATCAAGAGTTACCTGAGCAATTGGTGGTGGCAGGTAAAACCGGCACGACTAATCGACAGCGTGATAGCTGGTTTGCAGGTTATAGTGCTGATCATCTGGGTATTGTTTGGGTAGGTAATGATAATAATACCCCGACGCCTTATACCGGCAGTTCGGGGGCTTTACCGATATGGATTGATATATTTAAACGCTTGTCCACCCGTGGTATTAGTCACCGTCAGCCAGATAATATTGCTTATTATTGGGCGGATAACCGAGATGGGTTATTAAGTGCAGAAGGTTGTGACGATACTATATTAGTTCCTTATGTGAGAGGTTCTGAGCCTGAGCAAACCGATACCTGCCAATTGATAGATAAGCCCGTGAACCATTGGTTTAAAAAATGGTTTGGTGAAGAACTGAATAATATTTCTGGACAAGGTACGAGTAGTAATAATAGCGGAATAGAACGGGGTCAAAATTAATGAGGAGTAAATTAGTAGTGAATAGCGTGATCAGGTGTGTTGGTATGGTGTGTGGTCTCAGATATAAAAAAATTGTGCTTACGTTGTCGGTAGCTCTATTGTTGGCTGCTTGTGGTACATCTCCTCAAGAGGTAGTGATACGCGATGTTACCGATCCGAGCCATGCGGGTGCTTCGAAGAAAATGGAGACCGTGAATAAAAGTTATAATATAGAGAAACAAGAAAAAAAGAAGGCTATTACCCGTGAGTCAATTGCTTCAGAAATACAGCCTGTTTATTCTGCTAGCGCTCGTCAACAATCGCCATTGAAAGATAAAATACTGTTGTCAGCACAAAATAAATTAGCGGCAAATGACCCACAAGGCGCGATTGTATTAGCTGAAAAAGGTTTACGTATTGATCGTAAGGATTCTCAGTTTTATATCGTATTAGCAGATGCTTATGCGCGTGTAGATAATAAAAAACAATCCAGTTACTTTGCGCAACAAGGTTTGCGTTACGCACAAAAAAACAGTCAAGAATATCGTGCCTTGCAACGTTGGTTGGATTAATGATAACGCTAAAAGGCTGTTGTTAAGTTTCCCGCTATTTCAAGTGCGTTTTAGCAGTCTGAATAATTCTCGACGACAAAGCGTGGATTACAAACAACAAAAAACAACAAGTCAGTGTCGCCAGTATTGCGAATCATTTGTGGGCAGTTTTCGGGAATGATCACCACGTCATTTGCCTGCAGTAAGGTTTCGGGTAGTTCTCCCACGGTTACCATTCCTTCTCCGCTGATAATAATATAGCGTTCGATAGTATTGCTGAGTTTATGCAAGCGTGTGGCGGTGTTGGGTGATAGTCGTGCGCGGGCAATAGAGATGTTTTCATCTTTTTTTGTATTCGAGACTTCTAAGATATAACAACCTTCTTCGAAAAAATATTCGTCGGCTTCGTTGTTATGAATGATGAATGGCGTTTGCATAGCTTATTCCCGTAAATTTTATTATGTTGTTGTGTTGATGGGGAGGCTGTTTTTTGGATTGCCCCATTCACACCAAGAGCCATCGTAAACCGCAATGTTTTTTATTCCGACTATATGCGCAGCCAATGCGATAACACAGGCAGTGATACCACTGCCGCAGCTGGTGTATAGCGGTTGATCCAGATCTACTCTGTGCTCAATTAATTTTTTAAGCTCGTCTAATTTTTTGTATTTTCCATCTTGTAATAAAAGAGTAAAAGGTAGGCTTTTTGACGAGGGAATGTGGCCGCTAATTAAGCCTTCTCTAGGTTCTTTTGCGGTGCCGTTAAAGCGATCTTCTGATCGAGCGTCTAAAATGCAGATGTTTTTTTGTTTGATGGCCGCGGTCATGTCATTTACATTTTTCACATGCTCTGTTTGTAGCTGAGCGGTGAAGTTGCCAAGCGCTTTTGTTTTCACTTTTTTTATACCAGACTCATTTGTTTCAGACTCAACAGTTCCGCTATGTATAAGCCACTCAGGTAAACCACCGTTTAATACAGCGCATTGTGTATGCCCCATTGCGGTAAACATCCACCAGCCACGAGGTGCAGAAAAAATACCGGCGCTGTCATAAATAATAACGATGCTATCTTGGTTGATTCCCAGCGCTTGAGCTTCTTGCGTAAAAACCTCAGCAGAGGGCAGCATATGCGGTAAGTCCGATTGCTGGTCGGCGAACTGATGGTTAAAGTCAAAGAAGCGCGCATGAGCAATATGCTTTTCTTTAAATTCTTGAGAAGCATTTCTTCCCGCGCCGGGCATATGTGCGCTTGCATCTAAGATGATCAGTTGTGGGTGATCAATGTTTTCTGCTAACCATTTAACATCGACTAAAACGCTGGGTAAGGTGAGTGCTGTCATGATGCTTCCTTCCTATAAAAAGTGCTGTGCCGATAGTGAAAGCATTCATTTGTCGGCATATACGGTTTTTTCGGTGAGCTACAGCTGAGCAAAGGCTTTTTCAGCGGCATCTAGTGTGGCCTGAATATCGGCATCGCTATGGGCAATTGACATAAAGCCCGCTTCATAAGACGCCGGTGCCAGATAAACACCTGCTTCTAGCATTAAGTGGAAAAATTGATTAAAGCGTGGGATATCGCAGTTCATGACTTGTTGGTAATTGGTGACGGGTTTTTGATCGCTATGTTCTTTTAAGAAGAAGAAGCCAAACATCGAACCGACATGGTTGGTGGTAAAAGGAATGTTGGCAGCATCGGCACGTGCTTGTAAGCCTTTAACCAACGCATCGGTTTTGGCAAAAAGGTCATCATAAAAGCCTGCCTGGGTTAAGCCTTCTAAATTGGCAAGTCCAGCGGCCATGGCGACAGGATTGCCGGATAGTGTGCCTGCTTGATAAATGGGCCCTGTAGGCGCGATTTGATCCATAATGGCCTGTTTGCCACCAAATGCCCCCACTGGCATACCGCCACCCATGACTTTACCTAGGGTGATTAAGTCTGCATCTACGTTATAGCAACCTTGTGCGCCCAAAGGATGAACACGGAAGCCCGTCATGACTTCGTCAAAAATTAATAATGCACCGCTATCGTCACAAACCTCGCGTAAAGTTTGTAAGAAGTTATCTACAGGAGGAATGCAGTTCATATTACCCGCAACGGGCTCGACAATCACACAAGCGATCTCGTGACCAATATCGGCAAACACCCGTTTTACTTGTTCGTTGTCGTTATAGTTGAGGGTGATAGTGTGATCTGCAAGGCTGTTAGGCACACCGGGTGAGCTGGGTACGCCGAACGTGAGTGCGCCAGACCCGGCTTTTACTAATAGTGAGTCGGAATGTCCGTGGTAGCATCCCTCAAATTTGACAATTTTGTCGCGGTTGGTTGCGCCTCGCGCTAAGCGAATAGCGCTCATGGTGGCTTCTGTTCCAGAGTTAACAAATCGCACTTTATCCATGTTGGGGATAATAGCGCAAATGCGATTGGCTAGTTCGGTTTCTAATTGGGTGGGTGCACCAAAACTTAAGCCATCTAAGGCGCGTTCCCTTACTGCTTCTACCACGGGCGGATAAGCGTGGCCTAAAATCATCGGCCCCCATGACAATACATAATCGATATATTGCTTGTCGTCTTCATCATATAGGTAAGCACCTTTAGCGCGTTTAATAAATATAGGTGTGCCGCCTACGGCTTTGAATGCGCGTACCGGCGAGTTAACACCACCGGGAATATGTTGTTGGGCTTCTGAAAACAATTGTTCTGAACGGCTCATGTTGTGTCCTAATAATACTTAAAAAGTTGATTTTCGCGGGATAATAATCTTACGCTTGATAACACTGAATAGTTTGGTTTTAATGTGCTCTGCCACTCTTACCAATAAGGCTTAACCACGACTAAGCAAACGATAGTCACTAAGAGTAATACGGGGAATTCATTAAACCAGCGATAAAAAATATGTGAGCGCTGGTTATTTTCGGCACTAAACTGTTTCCATATGTAAATACAAGCAAGGTGATAGAGAACTAATATAGCCACTGCCGCTATTTTCAACCAAAACCAAGGGGCTGCTTGGTAGTAGTCCCAGTTATAGGATGCTAGCCACGCGCCGAGGATTAATGTGGCGATCATGGATGGATTGCCAATGCCGCGGATGAGCTTTCGTTCCATAATGATAAAGCGATCTTTACTGATTTGGTCTTCACTCAAAGCGTGATAAACAAATAATCGCGGCAGATAAAATAATACGGCGAACCAGCAAATAACCGCGATAATGTGAAAAGATTTAACCCATAACATACTATTTATGCCTAATATTGTTAGCGTAATTGTGCCGCTCTATTGATGCGTAGCACGGATACAAAAAACTGCTGACCTACGTTACAGAAAGTCACTACTATTGGCAATACTGCGTGTAATAGTCTGTTGAATAGATCGACTGATGCGATTTTATATTTTATATCTGATAGTGAGTGTTAATCGCTTGGCGAGTGATGATGCCTAAAATAAGCGTGCTCGATTGATCTTTTATTCGTGGTCTGTGTTGCGTAACTGCAATGGGTGGGACAACATAAAGGGCATCCGTCTGCGTTTTTTCCATTACTTGTTTGGCTTCGTATAAGGTAGCTAATGCATGGATGGGCGCTAGAGTGAAGCGCTGGGCAGGAATATTGAGTAAATCAATGCGCGGTTCTTTGCTGGTGGACACTTCTCCTAATGGCGCATCAATTAATGTTCCTTCTGTGTTTTTATGTTCTTCTCGCCAATCTTCGCGTGTAGAGCGTTGACTGATATAAGTGGCGAGATCAGCCGCTTTTAATAATACGTTTGATGACTCGTGGCCCCCCTTTTCTTCATCGTTATTGTTGTTATCGGAAAGTAGGTGAATAACAATCCATAAAGGGTTGTCTGCCAGTGCTTTTTTAACCGTTGCGGCGGTCACGAACTGTTCGCATTGAATCATGGTGGTGTTCATTACGCTAGCGACGCCAATATTACTTAGGATTTGCTGGGTGGGACTGGAGTCGAGAGACTTTCCTTTTGTGCGCAGTTGTTCAATGAAAATACCTTCGCACTTGAACAGCAACCGTGTGGTGATGCATGAAACCACAATGATGAGCATGCTGGGAAAAATTAAAGACGGGTTGTAGGTTAGTTCAAGCACTGCCATTAATGCCGCCAGCGGAGCATTAATAACCGCACCCATCATCGCGGCCATACCTAACAAAACATAAAGCCCAGTATTGCTAACGCTATCGGGAAATATACTGTTAATGAGTGTGCCCACAATAGCTCCTACACAGGCACCAATAAATAGCTGGGGGCCAATTAAACCGCCGGGCATGCCCATTGCCACACTGAAGCTAGTAACGATTATCTTTGCGATAAGAATAATGCACAAAGTATAGATAGCGAGGTGACTCATGAGTAAGAGGTTTACTGTGTCGTAACCCAAGCCTAAAACCTCGGGCGCCACTAATGCCGCGCAGCCAGTGAGTAATCCGGCTAGCATGATTTTTACGGCGACAGGGAGGTTCGAAAAGCGCATAAAAGCTAACTGTAATCGCATATAGGCGGTAGCGACAATCCCTATAATAAAACCTGCAGAAATCATCAGTATGAGCTCCCATAAGCCATGCATAGCAAAGCCGCTAAAGCTAAATAGCATACCTTCGCCAAAGGCAAGGCGAGTGATTAATGCGCCACATACCGATGCCATCATAATGGGGATGAAGCCCACGATGCTATAGCTCATCAGTACTACTTCCATGGCGAAAATGACGCCTGCAATGGGGGTGTTGAATGATGCTGCGATGGCTGCTGCGACGCCGCAGCCAATGAGTGTACGTAAACTGTTATGAGGTAGGCGGCACCATCGTCCAAAAGCGCTAGCAATACCCGCACCTAAGTAAATGGCGGGGCCTTCTCTGCCGACGGATTGGCCGCTGATAAGCGATATGGCGGAAGCGAAAAACTGCACCACAACATTGACCGGAGGAATGTTGCCTTGAAAATTGTGAAAGCGTTCAAGTACATATCCCACGCTTAAGTCACTATTTTTTTTCGGAAGATAATAAAAAATAATGGCTAGGATTGTCGCGCCAGTGAGAGGAAATAGAAATGCTTGAAGTGGCGATAGCGCTTCAAAATTTTCAATATGTCCGGGAAGTAACGTCAATAGTGTGCTGTCGATAAGGAGTCTAAACGCCACAACAAGCCCTCCAGCCAGTACTCCAATAATAATGCCAGCAAAAGTGAGTTGTGGCAGCGCGTCAACTTTATGCAGGCTCAAACGGAATTGCTGCCAGTGTTTGTTGCCCCATTGTCTAAGCGAGTGGTTCATAGAGTGTGCTTTCTCGATTTTTTGCTGATAAATGGCATGTTTTAAGAGTCTAATTGTGCGTGTGCTTTGTGATCTCGGTGTGATTGATTTATTATAGCTTTTTTAACAGATTATTCGTTGGCTGAGTGTATTTATGATAAAGGTAGGAATTGTTGGTGGTACCGGTTATACCGGCGTGGAGTTATTGCGTTTACTCGTTAATCATCCGCAAGTGGAGCTGGCAGTGATTACCTCACGTTCCGAAGATGGCGTCGCTGTTGCGGATATTTACCCTAGTTTGCGTGGACATTGTGATTTACATTTTACTGCACCGAATAATGACACCTTATCTCAGTGCGATGTGGTGTTTTTTGCCACGCCCCATGGCGTGGCTCATAAGTTAGTGCCTGCCCTGTATGAGAGTGGCGTTAAGGTGATCGATTTGTCGGCAGATTTTCGAATTAAAGATGCTGAGCTTTGGTCTACATGGTACGGTCAGCCTCATGGTTGTGAAGCATTGTTACCTAAAGCGGTTTACGGTTTGCCGGAAATGAATAGGGAAGCGATTAAGCTGGCGCAACTAGTGGCTTGTGCAGGCTGTTATCCAACTTCTGTTCAATTAGGCTTTATGCCTTTGCTAGAAAATAATTTAATTGACCCTAAATACTTAATTGCTAATGCGGCAAGTGGAACCAGTGGTGCCGGACGTCAAGCGAACATAGATACTTTACATTCCGAAGTGAGTGATAGCTTTAAAGCTTATGCATCATCAGGCCACCGCCACTTGCCGGAAATAGTGCAAGGCTTAAAAACGATGCAGTCACCCGGTCAGCCAGATGCTAAATTAACTTTTGTGCCACACTTGCTGCCGATTGTTAGAGGAATTCATTCCACGCTTTACTCGCGTTTACTTGTTGATACTAAAGTGGATTTGCAGGCGTTATACGAAGAGCGTTATGCCAATGAGCCCTTTGTTGACGTGATGCCTGCGGGCTCTCATCCGCAAACTCGATCAGTTAAATCATCTAATATGTGTCGTTTAGCGATTGTTAGACCTCAGGAAGAAGACACGGTTGTGGTGATGTCGGTGATTGATAATTTAACCAAAGGTGCGTCAGGGCAAGCGGTGCAAAATATGAATATTATGTGTGGTTTTAATGAAGATGAAGGTTTACGTCAAGTAGCGCTGTTGCCTTAGCCAAAGCGGCTGCTATTGCTATAACAGCGCGAATCAAATACTGTCTATAAGATAGAAAGGCAGTATTTGATTGTGTTAGCTATAATAAAAGCAATCAAAAAGATGGTACCGTAATAATAAAGGATCGCTATGCCTCCAGTAGAACCCACGCCAGAGTATGATT